>NZ_FMAY01000002.1:381130-632598 GCF_900094925.1 Kosakonia oryzendophytica
GGGGAGGGGATCGTACGGTTCAACATTATCACCGCGGTTTGCTTATTTCCGTAGATCCGCAAACGCTGCTCTGATTTCCTCTTCCGGCAACTGCACGCCGATAAACACCAGTGTGCTGTGTGGGGATTCATCGCCCCACGGGCGATCCCAGTCGGCGCTATACAGGCGTTGCACGCCCTGGAACAGCAGACGGTTGGGCTCGCCATCGATCCAGAGCATCCCTTTGTAGCGCAACAGTTTTTCGGCAAAGCTCAGCAGCAGGCTCTCCATCACGCGGGAGACTTCGCTGATGTCCACCGGGTAGTCCAGTTCGACGACGATCGAATTAATGTCGTTCTGCTTGTCGGCAATAAAGTGGAAGCGCGGTTTGGCTGCCACCACGTTCTCTTCCAGCATAAAACCGTTGGTATTAAATAGCTGCGCCAGCTCGATATCGCCGTGAGTGACGGTGTAAATCGGTGCGCGGGCGTTAATGCGGCTCAGCCGTTCGCGCAGTTTTTCGCTCTCGCCAGCCACATCGGTTTTGGTCAGCAGAATGCGATCGGCATAACCGACCTGCGACTGCGCCAGCGTGAACTGGTTCATCTGCTCATCGGCATGCACGGCGTCAACCAGCGCGATCACGCCGTCCAGCAGGTAGCGCTGGCAGAGGATCTCGTGGGAGAAGAAGGTCTGAATGATTGGACCGGGATCGGCCATACCGGTGCATTCGATCACCAGCCTGTCAAAGGCGATATCACCACGATCGAGGCTATCGAGCAGGTCCAGCAGCGCATCTTCCAGTTCATTGGAACGACTACAGCAGATACAGCCATTAGTCAGGGTTTTGATTTGCGTGGCGCGATCGCCAATCAGCTGATCGTCGACGGAGACGTCACCGAATTCGTTTTCGATAACGGCGATTTTGTAGCCGTGCTGCTCGTTGAGGATATGGCGTAAGAGGGTGGTTTTGCCTGCGCCGAGAAAACCGGTCAGCAGGGTCACTGCAATGGGGGTCATACATTCTCCTTTAGCAACAGCGGACGCCGCCCTTGCCGTCGCCGCCATAACGTGCCTGCTGGCGTTCGCGGAAAAATTCTTCATAGGTCATGTACGGTTTGTCCGGATGGTTGGTCTGCATATGCTCAACATAGTTGTCATAGTCCGGGATGCCAATCAGCATCTTTGCCGCCTGACCGAGGTACTTTTTTGCTTCGCCTAAGTTACCAAACATTATTTGTTCCGGATATATGTGGGGGCCGGATGGCTCCCTCTGAGGGGGAGCCATCCGGCCTGGTTACATCAATGATGGGAGGAGGTTTTCACGCCGCCTTCCGGCACTGGCACATACGGCGTCTCTTTGTCGGTACGTACCTTGTTGTTACGTACGTTCAACCAGGTTTTGATGCCGTAGAAGATGATGCTGTAAACCACCACCAGGAACAGAATACTCAAACCGGCATTGGTGTAGTTGTTCACCACGATATGGTTCATATTGGCAATCTGTTGCGCCGTCAGCTCGCTGCCGCCCGCGGCAATCTTCGCTTTGTACTGGTTAGCCATATACAGGAAGCCTTCCAGTTGCGGGTTGGTGCTGAACAGTTTCAGGCCCAGCGCCCAGGTGGTGCACAACAGCAGCCACATGGCAGGAACCACAGTAACCCAGATGTATTTGGTGCGCTGCATTTTCACCAGGATAACTGTGCCGAGCAGCAGGGCAACGGCAGCCAACATCTGGTTAGAGATACCGAACAGCGGCCACAGGCTCTTCACGCCGCCCAGCGGATCAACCACGCCCTGATACAGCAGGTAGCCCCACAGGCCCACGCAGCCCGCAGTACCAATAATGCCGGCAACCAGCGAGTCAGTTTTCTTCAGAACCGGCACGAAGTTCCCCAGCAGATCCTGCAACATAAAGCGGCCTGCACGAGTACCTGCATCCAGCGCGGTAAGAATAAACAGCGCTTCGAACAGGATACCGAAGTGGTACCAGAAGCCCATATCCGCCATTGGCATGATTTTGTGGAACACATGAGCGATACCCACGGCCAGCGTCGGCGCGCCACCTGCACGGTTCAGTACCGACGGCTCGCCGATGTCTTTTGCGGTTTGCAGGATCTGTTCCGGCGAAATCACAAAGCCCCAGGAGCTGACCGTTGCCGCCGCATGTGCGGTGACATCTTTCAACTGCGCCAGAATCATCGGCGCATTCTCACCACCCAGTTCATGCAAGTTCGGCATAGTAATACCGAGGCCTGCCGGCGGGGTGTTCATCGCAAAGTAAAGGCCCGGTTCGATAATGGACGCGGCAACCAGCGCCATCACCGCCACAAAGGATTCCATCAACATTGCGCCGTAACCGATAAAGCGGGCGTCGGTTTCGTTCGCCAGCAGTTTCGGCGTGGTGCCGGATGCGATCAGCGCATGGAAGCCAGAAACGGCGCCGCAAGCGATGGTGATAAACAGGAACGGGAACAGCGCGCCTTTCCACAGCGGGCCGGTACCGTCAATGTACTGCGTCACCGCTGGCATTTTCAGTTCCGGGTTGAGGATCACAATACCCAGCGCCAGACCGACGATCACGCCGATTTTCAGGAAGGTCGCCAGATAGTCACGCGGTGCGAGGATCAGCCATACCGGCAGCAGTGCAGAGATAAAGGCATAACCAATCAGCGCGAAGGTGATGGTGGTGTCTTTAAAGGTCAGCGCCGGGCCCCAGTACGGATCGTGAGCGATAATACCGCCGAACCAGATGGAGGCCACCAGCAGCACAATCCCGATAACCGAGACTTCACCCACGCGGCCTGGGCGCAGGAAGCGCATGTAAATACCCATAAACAGGGCAATCGGCACGGTAGAGCAGACAGTAAACACGCCCCACGGACTTTCCGCCAGCGCTTTCACCACGATCAGAGCCAGCACCGCGAGGATGATGATCATAATCAGGAAGCAACCAAACAGTGCAATGGTCCCCGGCACGCGGCCCATCTCCTCTTTGACCATCTCGCCAAGCGAGGCGCCGTTACGGCGGGAAGAGATAAACAGCACCATAAAGTCCTGCACGGCACCGGCCAGTACCACGCCTGCCAGCAGCCATAGCGTGCCCGGCAGGTAACCCATTTGTGCGGCCAATACCGGCCCGACCAACGGACCTGCGCCCGCGATAGCGGCAAAGTGGTGGCCAAACAGCACGTAGCGGTTGGTTGGCACATAGTTAAGACCATCGTTATTGATCACCGCTGGTGTGGCGCGGGTCGGGTCGAGTTTCATCACCTTTTGGGCGATGTAGAGGCTGTAGTAGCGATATGCCACCAGATAAACGGAGACGGAAGCGATCACGATCCACAGGGCGCTTACGTGCTCGCCCCGCCGTAACGCAATAACCGAGAGACAGAAAGCACCGATAATCCCGAGGATCACCCAGGGCACGTGCTTGAAGAGTTTTTTAGTATCCATATCAGACCTGGCTTTTAGCAGAAAAAGAGAATCGGATGTGAGGTGTCGTAAAGGCTGTATGCTGGCCACGATCATGACAAATTACGCGCGCGAAACGGCGACGATTTGGTTGAGTGGTTAGAAATGGACGCTAAGCGGTAATGGAATCGGAGTGAGCGGTTTTTACACGCGCTACGTGGCGGAAAATGTGTGATGGCGATCACTCTGAACCCTTGGTGGGCGCGGGTTGGGTACGTTTCAGGTCGGCTGCATTACGACTATTGTTTTGGTGAATATTAGCACGATGAGCCATAAAGTTTTCTTATTCCAGGCCGAAAATCTTACATCTGTCTATATGGAAAGAGAAAACATGTTAAATCGCATTAAACTTGTGACCAGTTTGTTACTGGTATTAGGATTATTTGGCCTTTTACAGCTCACCTCCGGCGGCTTGTTCTTCAACGCGCTAAAGCAGGACAAAGAAAACTTCACCGTATTGCAAACCATTCGTCAGCAACAATCTACGCTGAACGCCAGCTGGGTAGCGCTGCTGCAAACCCGTAATACCCTGAACCGCGCGGGTATTCGCTACATGATGGATCAGAACAATATCGGTAGCGGTGCCACTGTGTCGGATCTGATGCAGATTGCCAGTACTTCACTGAAACAGGCGGAAGTGAACTGGGCTGCTTACCAGGCGCTGCCGCGCGATCCGCGCCAGAGCGACGAAGCCGCAGCAGAGATCAAACGTAACTACGATATCTATCACAACGCACTGGCGGAGCTGATCCAACTGCTGGGTGCCGGCAAAATTAATGACTTCTTTGACCAGCCGACACAGCGTTACCAGGACGGTTTCGAGAAACAATACGTCAACTACTTGCAGCAGAACGATTCCCTGTATGAAACAGCAGTCAATGCGAGCGAAAGCTCCTATGGTTCTGCGATATGGATCATTATTACCGTCCTGATCGTGGTACTGGCGGTGATCGTCGGCGTATGGGCAGGGATCAAACGTGCATTGATTGCGCCGCTGAACCACCTGATCGACAACATTCGCCATATTGCCGGTGGTGATCTGGTACAGCGTATTGAAGTACAGGGCTCTAACGAAATGGGCGTGCTGGCGGACAGCCTGCGTCACATGCAGAGCGAGCTGGTGCGTACCGTCAGCGATGTGCGTAACGGTGCGAACGCCATTTACAGTGGCGCGAGCGAAATTTCGGTGGGTAACAACGATCTCTCTTCCCGTACCGAGCAGCAAGCCGCATCGCTGGAAGAAACGGCAGCCAGCATGGAAGAACTGACCGCAACGGTTAAACAGAACGCCGAAAACGCCCGTCAGGCTAGTCATCTGGCATTGAGCGCATCTGAAACCGCGCAGAAAGGCGGAAAAGTGGTGGACAACGTGGTGCAGACCATGCGAGACATCGCCGCCAGTTCGCAGAAAATTGCTGACATTATCAGCGTGATCGACGGCATTGCTTTCCAGACCAACATCCTGGCGCTGAACGCCGCGGTAGAAGCGGCGCGTGCAGGTGAACAGGGGCGTGGTTTTGCGGTGGTTGCGGGCGAAGTGCGTAACCTCGCGCAGCGTAGCGCCCAGGCAGCCCGTGAAATCAAGAGCCTGATTGAAGACTCCGTTGGTCGCGTTGAACTGGGCTCCACGCTGGTGGAAAGCGCCGGTGAGACGATGGATGAAATCGTCAATGCGGTTACCCGTGTGACCGATATTATGGGCGAAATCGCGTCTGCTTCTGATGAGCAGAGCCGCGGTATCGACCAGGTGGGTCTGGCGGTTGCCGAGATGGATCGCGTGACTCAGCAGAACGCCTCGCTGGTAGAAGAATCCGCTGCTGCTGCCGCTGCGCTGGAAGAACAGGCCAGCCGCCTGACGCAGGCAGTTGCCGTGTTCCGCATTATGCAGGAACAGCGTAAAGCGGGGGCCGCCGCTTTCGCCAAAGCCGCACCGGTTGCCTCCCAACCGCGTAAAGTGGCCGCGACGGATACTGGTGACAACTGGGAAACCTTCTGATTGTTCTCTGCGCCCTGTAGTCCAGGGCGCATTCTCTCCCGGCTTCGCCGTGCTATTCTCTGGAAAAGCATTCTGCGGAGAAGCCTTATGCACCTCATTGCCGTTCCTGCCCTTCACTACAGTTGCGAGCAACTGGCCGCGATTGTCGGCGACTGCTTTGAAGGCTACAGCGTGCCGTTTTCGCTGCCGCCTGCGGTCTTTGCCCAGCGCTTTATTGCCGAAGGATTAAGTCTGGTGGATTCTTGCGTCTGGCTGGCGGATGAAACGCCTGCTGCCGTGGCGCTGATCACCCGACGCGGCGTCTCCGCCCGGTTAGCAGCATTTGCAATTCGCCCCGCGTACCGGGCGAAAGGGCAAGGAAAACGTCTTCTTGCGCCGCTAATGGCTGCGTTGCGCGAGCGGGGCGTCGTGAACATGCAACTTGAGGTGATTCAGGAGAATCATCCCGCTGTGGCGCTCTATCGCAATCTGGGCTTTGTGATGACTCAGGAACTTTACGGTTTTCAGGGCGCTGCGGATGCATCTGTGCAATCGGTGGCGTTACAGGCGCTTGACCCGCTGGAGGTGGTGCGCAAAGCGACGGGCGAGAGCAATGCCATGCTGTCATGGCTGGTCGATCCCCTTTCTTCAGTTTCGCTGCCTGCGCTGGCCTTTGAGTACCGCAAGCATGCGTATGCGGTGATTGCCACCCATATGGAGAAGCCGCAACTGCGGTTTATCTATGTTGAGCCGGAGTACCGGCGTAAAGGATTCGCCAGCGAATTACTGCGCGCATTAAATCAGCGTTTCCCCGGACTGAGCACCTCTGTGGTCGTGCCCGCCCGTTTTACGCCGCTATTTACGCGTGCTGGCTATCTCCTTATGCCGATCAGTCAGTATGAGATGAAGGCCGACCTGTAGCGGTCAGCCTTCGCGATCAACGATTTTGAGTTCAACAAGGCCAATGCCCAGCTTGCGCGGTGAGTGGCCAAGAATATTCCCCTCATTGCTGGATTGCGGCGCAGGCGGGGCAATCACCAGTGTGTTGCTGCGCGATGGATTGCTGAAACTCAGGGTTGTGGTACTCAGCTCGCTTCCCAGGGTTAATGTTTGCTCTTCAGAACCCACGCGCACCGGGATGGGGCGGTTAGCGTTAGGGCCAAACGCTTTGGCGGTGATGACCAGCGCGAATTTTTCTGGCAACGGGTGGTCGTACTCAATCTTCACTTCGTCGGCAAGATTTGCGTTGGACCAGCGTCCCCAGCTCTCCGGACGGGAGAGGCCGCTGAAGTGTTTGACGTCTTCCGGCGCGCCTGCAACGTTAAATACAAAACTGTCGGCTTTATAACGGATGCTATCGTCGACGATCTTCAGCGTATCCACGTTATGTTGGTAGCGTTCAGCGCTGATCACCGTCTCTTGAAAGTCGGTTTTCCCTTTCCATTGTGCTTTATCCACCTGCTGGACGCGCTGTTCTCCGCCAAGCTGCCCTTGTGAAACGCACCAATCGGTAGAAAGTGCCAGATCCGGCGACCACAAGCGCGCCATTTTGTAGCACTGATCGATCCAGACAAAGTTGTCGCGCGGGGCGAAATCCGCCAACTGGAAACGTAGTGGTGCGGAATATTCGCTTTCCGGCAGGGGCTCAATACGTTTATCCCCGACGCGCACCAGCAACGGCAACCGGAACTGGCTCCCGGAGAACGAGACCATTTGTTTATTCTGGTCGATAGTGAACGCTTTCATCTCGTTCGGGAAGTTCCACAGGCGAATGATCTCCGGCTTCCAGGCCAGCACTTTCTCTTTCATATTCAGGAACACGCCGGACAGTGACTGCCCGGAGAGACTGCTACGCCCAAGGCCAAGGTAGTTATCCCCGCCAAGGATATCCAGCACGGTGGCACCATTATCCAGCGTGCTGCGTTTGATGCCGGAGATATCCTGCTGGGGTTCATCACCTCGGATCACAAAAAAGAGATTACTGCGATCTGCTTTGTTCAGATATTTCCATGCGGTGTTGTTCATCGCCAGGTGGTCTGACGACACGACAATCACCGTATCTTTAAACCATGGCGATGCTTTGATCTTGTTAATCAGCGCGGCAATATGCTGCTGGCTACAGGTGACGGCGCTGAAGGACTGATTCGGCTTGCCATCGTAGTGGTAGCTTTTGCGCGTGCAGGTGCGGGAAATAAATCCGTCCGGGTGGTGAGTGTCCACCGTCAGGGCAAACAGAGAGAAGCGCTTACCGGCGCGGGAAAGCTCTTCATACTGTCGCCATACCGCATCCAGCACGGTATCGTCATAGAAACCCCAGTCATTGCGGTAGTTCGGGTCGTCAACCTGCTTTTTAAGCTCTTCTGCACCGGTGAGATAGTCAAAACCGTGCGATTTCAGGAACACATCTTTACCGGCAAAGCGCAGGTTTGCCCCCTGAATAAAGTGATTCTCGTAGCCAGAATTTTTCAGGATGTCGCCAAGACACAGGTTTTGCGGAAAGAAGGTGGAAACGGATGCGGAGGCATTACCTTCAAACGGTGCGAACAGCGGAATGCCACACTGAGACGACACCATGCCTGCAATCGTGTAGTCCGTACCTGGCAATTGCTGGGTGTGACTGAAGTCGATGCTTTCCTCTTTCAACGCGCCCAGTTCCGGCGTAAGCCCCGGAAACGCCTCATCATTAAAGTAGGTGCGCTCCAGGCTTTCACCATAGATATAGACCAGATTCAGGTGCGGGGACGGAATCGACTTTGCCGGTTCTTTGTAGTAAGTCAGAAAATCCGGATCGCCGCCGCGCGTCTGGGATTTCACCAGTTCTGTAATTTGACGAAATGCCGGGCTGGCATCCACGGAACCAAGCGCCAGCACCAGAGCCAGCAAGCTGTAGCCCATATGATGTGGGCGATGACGACGACGGCGCAGTACCCAACCGAGTGCGCAAAATACGGCAAACAGCGCCAGCGCGAGGCCCGCGCCGGGAAGCAGGTATTTGCTGACGCCAGCACCGGTCAGGCTGTTGGTCAGCGTATAGAGTACCGCATCGTTAATACCATCGCCGGTAAAATAGTGGCTGGCAAATAAGGTGATATTTAACAGGATAAAGAAACCGAGGACCAGCAACGTAGCGGTGAACCACCAGGTGTTACGACCCGCTTTCCAGGCGTAAGTCGCCACGGAGGCGAGAAACAAAGCAACAGAAAGCAATTCAGACAACCGTCATCCCCCATCAATGCCAGACATGTTGCTGGCTATTAATCTTTGTAACAGGACGTACAATTTAATATTCATGTCACATACCTGCAATTGTAGTGTCACTTTATTCCCGGTTTATTCAGAATTGGTTTAGAAAGGCGGCAGGGTGATCGCCGTCGCTTTGGCGACGAAAAGGTAGGGCAGGGGAGGAAAACGCCGCGTTGAGAGCAACGCGGCACAGGGTCAGGAGAGGAAGTTGACGCCCTGTTTGAGAACGATATCGCAGGCTTTTGATTTCACTTTTTCCGCCAGCGGCGTGTTGCCAATGTTACTCAGATTCAGTTGCTCACCGTTTTTGGTGTTCAGCATTCCCTGAATCCCTTCCAGATAGTTGGTGTCCTGTTTTTGTTCCGTTGTTCCCAGACCCAGTTTATCCAGTACCTGATTTTTCACGTTTTCAGTGTTGGTCAGCGAGGAGAGTTTGTTTTTGGCGCACCAGGTCATAATACCTGCGGCGTTGTTCATGGTTCCGGCGCTGAGCGCCTGGTTGCCGCCGTTAAGCAGGCCGGTCAGGGAGGAGAGCGACAAACCGCCTTGTTGCGAGGCAGAATTATTCTGGCTGAGTTGGCCGGCAGCGCTGGAGAGCGTGTCCTGCCAGGACGCCGCATGGGCAAAACCGGTAAACAGGGTGCTGCTGATAACAGCGGTGCAAAGCAGGCGTTTGGCGAATTTCATGTCGTGCAGATCCTGATGTATGACGAGAGCGCCCAGTATACACCCGGGCGCGGGAAGCCTACGGAGGGGAAAACTCTCAATACTCTTTGCCGGTGACGCGGCTGCGATAACTCTCCCAGTTGAAGATCACCCACAAGCTATTGCCCAAGCGCATCCTGTCCATGACGCGTTCGCCCAGCAGTTTGTTCATCTCATCAAGGTTGCTGTTGGTCAGCATGCCGGTTGGGCGTTTGGATGATGAGCGGCGGTCGACAATCTGGTTAATGATCACTTTTTCGTAGCGGGACTCGGTTTGCATACCGATCTCGTCGATCACCAGCAGATCAACCGAACTTAAATCGTTCAGTAACTGCTCTTCGCTGCTTTCACGGTTGCCGAATGTCTCTTTCATGGCAGACATAATGTCGGCAACGGTAATGATCAGCACCGATTTGCCGCGTAATAACAACTCGTTGCAAATGGCGGCCGCAAGGTGATTCTTACCGGTTCCTGGCTTGCCAGAAAAGATAAAGCTGGCGATATTGCCCTCAAACTCTTCGACATATTGCCGTGCCTGACTCAGGGCGCGCATCTGACCTTCGGTTTCAATGCGGTAGTTGTCGAAGGAGCAGTTTTGATGAAGCGGACGAATGCCGGAGCGGTTAAAGGTGCGCTGCATTTTCATGGCGCGGTTTTCACGCTCCAGCGCCGCCGAACGGATTTCGCCCTGTTGTTTCTGCCAGGCCATTAACTCTTCGCCTGTTTTAAATGCAGGTTGGGTATTGGCGGGCATCATTTTTTGCAGACGTTTCATCAATTCGCCGACGTTTTTCATCGTTATCCTCTAAAGCCTGGTGGGATTTGACTGTCCGGTTCTGAAAGGGTGTTGATATCGCGCTTTGCTGCGCCATTCTGGCTGGCACGCCCTATTTGCAGGCTACGCGCCAGTTTTTGCTGCCATTGTACATGGTGGAAGACTTTGCCTTCCGCCTGCCAGTATGCGACGAAAGACGCCAGTTCTTCCGGCGTAACCGGCTGCGCCAGCGCGATGCCCCATAGCGCGGCCAGACGCTGGAAGTCAGCATCGGGCTGCCAGCCCGGATACATAGCAAATTTCCCCATTGGCACGTTTACCGGCGCGGCGCAGGGTTCTTCGTAGAACTGCGCATCTAATGCAATATCGCTGGCCGGACGCGAAAGCTGCGCCTCCAGCGCCAGCAATTGCTCGAGTCGCTGTGGCGTAACGGCATAAAACGCGGGGCTGTTATTGGCAAAAACGGCGATTGCGCCACCTTCCGTGCGGGCCAGTACGCTGGCATGATCGCGCATAAACTCATCAATGCCGATGACATTTGACGTCAGAATTCTGGAAGACATAACGCGTTCTCAAACTGGAATACAACGGATACGGTGCACTGCGTTTTCCACGCAGAGATAATGACACATAGTAACACAGGGAAGGGAAAGGACAGTACAGCAGGAAAAAGCCGGGTTGCCCCGGCTCTGAAGCGGTTATGCGATAATGTTCAGGGTCACATCGATGTTACCGCGGGTCGCGTTGGAATACGGGCAAACGATGTGCGCTGCGTCGACCAGTTTTTTCGCTTCTGCCGCGTCCATCCCCGGCAGGTGAATGTTCAGTTTGGCTTCGATACCAAAACCGGTTGGCAACGGACCGATACCCACTTCGCCTTCGATAAAGGCGTCTTTAGGCATGGCGATTTTGTCGCGGCCGGCAACAAATTTCATTGCACCGAGGAAGCAGGCGGAGTAGCCCGCAGCAAACAGCTGTTCCGGGTTGGTCACTTCACCGCCCGCACCGCCCATCTCTTTCGGTACGCCCAGTTTGACGTCCAGTACGCCGTCAGAAGAGGTTGCGCGGCCATCACGGCCGCCGGTGGCTTTGGCTTTGGCGGTATAAACGACTTTTTCTAAAGACATGACAGGTTCCTTATTATCTTGAGTGTTTGCTATAAAATAGCGTGCTATTTATCTGTTGGCGAAAACGCCCGTAAGGGCGCTTAAGCCAGGTGAAACCGCTGACGAAGTTGTTCCAGTTGCTGTTTGATGTCCCGCAGGGTTGCGTTGTCACACGCCATCGCGCAACTGATCGATTCCGGAATAGAGGCGGCTTGTTGCTGTAACGCGCGCCCACTTTCGCTTAATGTGATCACCACCTGACGCTCATCCTGGCGCGAACGCTGACGTGAAATCAGCCCGGCGCTTTCGAGGCGCTTTAACAGCGGCGTGAGTGTGGCGGAATCCAGAAACAGGCGTTCGCCAATGTCCGACACGGTCACATCGTCTTTCTCCCACAACACCAGCATGACCAGATATTGCGGATAAGTCAGGTTCATCGGCGCCAGTAGCTGCCGGTAAAGCTTATTCAGAGCCAGGTTTGTTGAGTAAAGCGCAAAGCAAAACTGGTTATCTAACGCGAGTTGCGCGTTCGGTGTCGTTTTCGTCTTCATGCAACGAATTTATATAGTGCGCGATTTAATTGCAAGTTATTTTTTACGGGCAGGTATAACACAGCACAACCTGCACCGCCATGTTACGGTAATACTGACGCTGCGCGGTTGGCTCCTCCTTCTCTTCAAACATTGAAAAAGAGTCGCTCTGTTTGCCACGCAGTGAAAGCTGAGGCTGCTCATCAGGCGATGAACATAATCTGCAAATAGAGGTTTTCTTTGGTTTTGACGTGATACACCACCCTCCGCTGGGGTGCCCGCCCGTTCGGCAATTTGTTCCATACGTACGACATTCAAACCCTTTTCCTCAGGCAGGGCGATGATCACCACGGCGGCGACAGAAAACAAATCTCAAACGCGTGGGCGTTTGCGGTAGATCCACAAGCCGGGGATCGATAGGCCAATAGAGAGCGCCCCCACAATCGACGATGCCTTAAGGAAGTTGGTCAACAGCAGGATCATTAACTCTTCGCTGTAGCCGAAATGACCAATTTTCACCGTTGAAATCATTGCCGTGTACGCGGAGATCCCAGGGAACATAGGGATTACCGCAGCGACGGTAAATACTTTCGGATGCGCCAGATACCAGCGCGACCAGCGAATACCAATACTGCCCACCAGCATAGAGGCCACGAACGTTGACCATTCAATGTTAAAACCCCAGTGCATCATGGCAAAGCGCGATCCGTGACCAATGGCCCCCAGAAGCGCACACCAACGCAGGGCGCGATGGGGAACATTAAATACCATGGCAAACCCAACGGCGGGGACTGCGGCCAGCACCATATCTTGCGCTAGCGCCACAAAAAACAGGATCACATCCATCCGCGTAGCCCCCATAACGTCATCGCCATCACCACGCCAATGCAGGTTGCGAGCGTTAATAAGCTGGCGATGGCCCAGCGCGCCAACCCGGTATTGATATGGCCTTTAAACATATCGGCGACGGAATTAATAAGCGGGAACCCCGGTACCAATAACAAAACACTGGCGGCCATGGCTACCGTTGATGAGTGGAGAAAATTCGGCAGAGTGAGCATCAAGCCCGAAACCGTCGTTGCAACAAACGCGGTCACACAGAAGTTAATTTGCGGGTGCATGTGCCGATTTGCCAGCACCAACCGTACATACATCGCAACGCTGCTGGCGCAAAAAGTGATAAATGCACCGTCCCAACCGCCATTATTGAGCTTGCAGAAGCAGGCGCAGGAAAGGCCTACCATCAGGGTGACCAGCCAGCGCGGGTAACGCAGTGGCTTTACCTGGGCAAAGCGTTTTTCAACGCCTTTTAGATCCAGTAGCTTGTGTTCGGTCAGGATCACAATGTGTTGTACCTCCGTCACGACATGCATATTGATTCCGCGATCGCTGTTCTTGCGTGTGGAGGTCAGGCATTGCCCGTCTTTGATGGTCGTCAGGACGATGGCATTGGATGAAATTAAACTCTCTACGCTGTCCATGCCCAGCGCCAGTCCCAGACGCGTTGATAACTCTTCCACCAGCGCGCTCTCTGCGCCGTGCTGTAACAAGAAAAGGCCACACTGAATACACAGGCGTGTAATTGCCCGCTGCGATGACTGGTCTGTTTGCATGGTTACCCTGGTACTGTTTGCAAAGGCGCTCACAAGAAGGGGGAGCGAAAAGTCTATATTTAGCACAGAATATGGGCTGAAGGGCGCTAAAGTAGATCAAGAACTGTGCATTAAATCACGATGAAGGCGTTTCATGATGCATTCCCGTTGTGGGTTAAGACCAGTTCAGGTCTGTTAGGGTATTAATGTTCTCATTGTGGAAAAACATGATTAATGAGCAGGTTAGGTATAAATTAATCTTAATTATTTATTAAATTTATGGGTTTTATCTTAATTATCCACGCATTGATTGTTTTAATTTCTTATTTTATATTTTAATAATATCCGGGGTGTTTGAAAGGGCGTTGTGTTATGTTGACACATGAGTGGGCAATACTATAATTTTACAACGTTATATTTAATTGCTAATCATGCATTTTACTAATTTTTCACCGCGTCATCCTGACGAGATGTGGGACTATTTCGCATTAATTTCATCAGTCAAGTAAATATTAATAACGAGAATTGATAGAGCTCGCGAATGGAAGCGGAGGTTTTATGCTATCACTAAACAGTAAACATGGGGTTATTATAAGTCGAATGCCAGTATTCAGCGCCGGAATAGAGGGCATAGTTGCCCGGCATTTTACTGAATATGAATTGGCCTGTTATTCATCCATAGAGGAGATTGCGCTGCAAAAATTACAGTGCGCCAGTATGGTTATTGTCGATTTAACAGGCGAACAGCGGTATGCGCGCAGAAATTGTCAGCAATACTATTCACTGCTCTCGCAATGCGATAATGCGCACTGGATTTTCTTTGTCTCCGGTAGCCTCTATCCGGTTGCGAAACAGCTTCTTTTACGTTCGCACACAACGTTACTTTCTGATGAGGCGTCGATTGCGGACATTGTCACGACTATTCATGCGAGCTATGAGAAAAATGGAAAAATCAGCCAGACGCTTTTGATGCCCGCTGAAGAATTTATGGAAGAGAATTCTTCGATGGGAGATGCACTGACATTTTCCGAGCGAAAAGTATTACGTCTGTTGGGAAAAGGGTGGGGAATAAATCAAATTGCAACACTGCTAAAAAAGAGCAATAAAACTATCAGTGCGCAAAAAAATAGTGCAATGCGCAGATTATTACTGCGCAGTAATGCGGACCTGTACACATGGATTAATAGTACTCGGGGAATGAAAGAGCTCAATTTAGGAACGGCATACGGAGAGCGGAAAGAATGGGAAAGAATTGCACGAAAAGAAACGTAGCCATCATCGAAAAATGCATAATGAGTGAAGTGGGATTGCAAAATTTATTGAGTGATCCGACATATTGTCAATACTCGTTTCATTTCTATAAAAATTTTGCTGAATTCCGTCAGGCACTCAAACAGACGTCGTTTTTTTCTATCATTTATTCTCTTTTTGGACTGCGAGAAGAACGGCGTGAATGTTTAATGGGGCTGCATCTACTTTCATACTCGCATCCCGGTGTACAGCGTATCGTTCTGGTTGAGGACGATCGAGAGGCGCAATTGGTGGGGCTTTTTTCATCGTTGCGATTGCATGGCATTTTGAGTAAAACAGCGCCGTTGCCTCTCTTATTGGAGCAGCTTGCAACGCTCTTCGGTGAAACCCGGCATATCAATGACAATATGCTTAATCATTGGTATGTGAGCCAGTGTCGTACGCTCAGCCCGACGGAGCGGGCAATATTGAACTGTATGACGCGCGGTCTTTCCATGGCTGAAATCGCTTCACAGCTGGATCGCAACGTTAAAACCATTCGTGCGCACAAATTTAACGCGATGACAAAGCTGGGTGTTACGTCTGATGTGAGTCTGCTTAACGCTGCAGATATTCTGACATGGATGCCGCACGTATACGGTCAGTATCCCAATTAGCCTTTCGCTTCTGGTGCGCCAGGCATCAAACCTGGCGCTGGTGCAACGAGACTACAGGCACACATCTATCCATTTGGCGCGGGTCAGTTCCGCCATTCTTTCTGGCGAGATACGCACGGCGCTGTGGATGGCTCCGGCAGCTGGCAAGACTTCCGGGTACTGTTTCAACGACACATCACAATATATTGCCAGAGGGTTTTCCAGACCGAATGGGCAGACACCGCCAACGGGATGGCCGGTAATCGTAACCACTTCGTCACTACTTAACATTCGCGCTTTCGCGCCGAAAGTATTTTTTAGCTTTTTATTATCCAGGCGCGCGTCGCCTTTGGCGACCACCAGAATGACTTCATTTTTTACTTTTAACGACAGTGTCTTGGCGATTTGTCCCGGCTCCACATGATGTGCCGCAGCAGCCAGCGCGACGGTTGCCGTGCTTTGGCTCAGTTCGATGATATCGATGTCGGGGGCATTGTCGGCAAAAAATTGCCGCACAGACTGCAAACTCATGATGTTCTCCTGCTTAAAACCGCTATTAATCTGTCACAAGCACGTTATTGCTGTAAATATCCCTCCTTAACAAACGCCTTACAACCAGATTATCGATCGCCTTCACAATCGCGGAAACCGGTTACAGTAACCGGTTGCAGTGTCATCAACCCGGGTTAATACTCATTTTGTCACTTCCCTCTGCCCAGAAAATTAAATAAAGAGCCGTCTATGAACGTATCCTGTTTCGTTGTAATGCTGGTTCAAACAACCACATGGTTTCACAGAGAAAAAATGGATCGCGACGCGGCAGAATATTCGCTGGTGCGCTTACTTTGTTAGTCTGACAGGAGATCTGCTATGTCTGCCAACCATGCTGCGTTTAACCTCATTTTTCGGTTTATAGAAAACTACGTCAGCCCGATTGCCGGGCGAATCTCTTCCCAACGCCATGTGATGGCCATCCGTGACGGGTTTATTTCCGCAATGCCGTTTATGATTGTGGGCTCGTTCCTGCTGGTCTTTGCCTATCCGCCATTTTCGCCGGACACCACCTGGGGTTTCGCCCGTGGTTGGCTTGATCTTGCGAAGCAGTATGAAGGGCGGATCCTTACGCCTTTCGATATGACGATGGGCATTATGTCTATCTATATCTGCGCGGCCATTGCTTACAATCTTGGTAAGCATTATGTGAAGTCGCATCAGTTGGATCCTTTTATGTGCGCCATGCTATCGCTGATGGCTTTCTTATTGGTCGCAGCCCCAAAAACCAACGGTACGCTGCCGATGGATAGCCTTGGCGGCACCGGTATTTTCACCGCGATCCTGGTGGCGATTTATTGTGTGGAAATGATGCGTTTTCTAAAAGCGCATAACATTGGTATTCGCCTGCCCGATCAGGTGCCGCCGATGATAAAAAACTCGTTTGATTTGCTCATTCCTGTGCTGGTGGTAGTGCTGACGCTTTATCCGTTGAGTCTGCTTATCCAGACGCAGTTCAATATGCTGATCCCGCAGGCCATTATGGCGCTGTTTAAACCCTTGGTAGCGGCAGCGGATTCATTACCGGCCATTCTGCTGGCGGTGATCATTGGTCATTTACTGTGGTTCGCCGGCATTCATGGCGCTGCGATCGTTTCCGGTATGCTGCAAATGTTCTGGTTAACGAACCTTGGTTTGAACCAGACCGCGTTGGCGCAGGGCGCGCCGTTGCCGCATATCTTTATGGAAGCGTTCTGGACCTTCTTTATTGTGATTGGTGGCTCCGGGGCGACGATGGGGCTGGTCTTTTGCTACCTGCGCAGCCGTTCGGTACATTTACGCTCCATCGGGCGTTTGAGCGTCGTACCGAGTATGTTCAACATCAATGAGCCGGTTATTTTTGGCACACCCATTGTAATGAACCCGGTATTCTTTATTCCATTCCTGCTGGCACCAACGATCAACGCCATTATTGCCTGGGCGGCGATGAAACTGGATCTTATTGGCAGAGTGATTTCCGTTGTGCCCTGGACCGCTCCTGCGCCTATTGGCGGCGCGTGGGCGCTGGGTTGGGATTTCCGGGCAGCAATTCTCGTGGTCTTGCTCGCTTGTGTGTCTGCGGTTATCTACTATCCGTTCTTTAAAGTGTACGAAAAACAGTTACTGGAACAGGAAGCAGAAGAAGCACAGCGCGCAGAAGACGATAAGCAGGTTGCATAAAGGCACAAGGAAAACAAAGGGGCGGAATAACCGCTCCTTTGTTTATGTTAACGTGCAGTCGCCGCACTGCTGGACATCTGGTAGACGATAGCGCTGGCAGCAAGTGCGGCGCACCAGTACACCGTCCCGCAGCACAACGGTGCGCCACAGCGGGTTGTCGCTGCCATCAGCAAGTTGTTTTTCAAAGAAGCAGGTCTGACGCAGCGCTGCGACACGCCCCTCACCAAGCACGGGGATCATATCCCCCAGGCACCAGTTAATCAGATAGCCCGTGTTGCTCCAGATAAGCTTACCGTTGATGTCTCCGGTGGCTTCCAGCGCCTGTACGACCGGGAGCATAGCGTATGTCGTCAGCGCGGAAATTCGTTGGGCATCGTTACAGGACGTTAATACGTCATCGGGCTGCACATCAATCCAGAAACACGCGGCACGGCCGGTTTCGTGAAACTCGACATGGAAATGTTCAGGTGTAAGGTCGATTGCGCGTTCCTGCATCAACAGCGCCAGTAGCAACGGCGGTACCATCAGCCCGAGATACCATTGCGCCCATAGTGATAACAGTGGCTTGTTTTCCCGCGGCTGCGTTAGCTGGTTGCGATAAATATGATCGGAATAGGTCGCAATAAGCGTTTGTAACGCGCTACTGCGCGACCATTCTGCCAGCGTCATGGTTTGGTAAGGTGCGGGTTCATTGAGATGAATAAAATCAAGCAGATATTCGCGATGGCTGGAGATAGTTTCCCGTACGGCATTCGCCAGCGAATCGCGCTCATTGTTGAGGCTCCCTCGCCAGGTAGCATTTTCAGCAATCGTTGCGGTACGTGAAGTCATGGCAGTAGCAGGATAAGAAATCTAAATGATAATGATTTTTAATCCTAACCACGGATAAAATCGATAGCAAGGTGTTTATCGTAAAGTTAGCGCGGGAGCGCCTCAGGCGGGCTGTAATTCTTCACTTACGAGGATGTTGTTGCGCCCCATATGTTTGGCTTCATACAGCGCTTTATCGGCACGGGAAAGAGACGCTTCGATATCATTACCCAGCAATGGCGCAATCCCGATACTGACGGTGACGTTTGTGGCGACGCTTTCATTAAACATATGCGGAATTTTCAGGTCATACACCTGCTGGCGAATACGTTCAGCGGTACGGCGTGCATCTTCCTGTTCTGCGTTATTAAGCAGGATCATAAATTCTTCGCCACCGAAGCGGGCAACAATATCGCGTGAGCGTACGGCATTGCGCAAGGCGGCAGAGACACGGATGAGCGCCTGATCCCCCATCATGTGGCCGTAATGATCGTTATAAGCTTTAAAGTGATCGATATCGAGAAGCAGCACATAGCGAGGGCTATCATCTACCGCCAGCATATTGTCGAGTTTATGCTGCAAACCACGACGGTTGTACAAACCGGTCAGCGGATCCAACATGCTCAAATCATTGAGCGTTTTGCGCTCCTGCATCAGCCGATTCATTAATGCCTGGGCAAAATGATCATTACGCTTTTGAATTGCATGCTGAATAGAGATGCCCAAAACCGGCAGTGCAAAAGAGTAGATCATTCTGAATTCGTTCTCTCCACTGCTTAGCCACAAACAGCTGACGAATACCGGTAACGAGTGAAATAAAAAGGCGAGGATATTATTTGAAAATGCAATGGTGCCTATAAACAGGATGCTCAACAAGGCGATCAGTAGAAAGGCATCAGCATTATCATTTATTAATCTGACTTTAGTGATTACATGCCACGCCCATAGACAGCCAAATATCAACGCAATAAGGGTGATATTAATTTTTCGGCTGGGAAAATAGTGGTGTAGCACTGGCAACACCAGGCTCGCCGCGAAAATGATGCATACGGGGATCGTCAGAATACGCAGGTGAGAGAGCGGCAGAGCGATGGAAAACAGCGCTGAGATCGCATTGAGTAACAGAAATAGACGCAGGGACAATCGATATTTCTTGTTACAGAGAGATTGCCAGGTTTGTAATGTCATACCTAAAAATCGTTGTTTATCCGTAATCTAACGGCGTGCTGATAGTCAAAAAAAGAAAATGTAACGCGATGAAACAGTTATCGCGAAAAATTAGTGATTTGGATTTTCATTTAAGTGGCGCTTAATTTATCACCTTACTGAATGCCTGTCATTAGAAGATGAGTGATCTTCATACTGACGCTTCGTATCGGGCTGACAAATGAGAAAACATATCATATGATATTGGTTATCATTATCGATATGAGAGATGAAAGCATGTTGCAGCGCGCGCTGGGGAGTGGATGGGGGATTGTCTTACCAGGCATTGTTGTGGCCATTCTGGCGCTTGCCGATCTGTCAGTTAACGCCTGGCGGGGAGTCATTGTGCTTGGTCTGTTGCTCACGCCAGCAATGCTGTACCACAAACGTTTACGGCATTTTGTGCTGCTACCTTCAGGCGTTGCGCTGGTCGGTGGAATGATGCTGCTGCTGATGAATTTGAAAATGATGTTGTAACAGGAGAGTCATACAGGGAGGGTATAAGATATCTGGTGCGAGGGGGGGGACTTGAACCCCCACGTCCGTAAGGACACTAACACCTGAAGCTAGCGCGTCTACCAATTCCGCCACCTTCGCACAGTCATCTTACTTTAAGAGAATTTTATGGTGCGAGGGGGGGGACTTGAACCCCCACGTCCGTAAGAACACTAACACCTGAAGCTAGCGCGTCTACCAATTCCGCCACCTTCGCACAGTGCGAGCAATATCAGTGTGGTTTATGGTGCGAGGGGGGGGACTTGAACCCCCACGTCCGTAAGGACACTAACACCTGAAGCTAGCGCGTCTACCAATTCCGCCACCTTCGCATACCATCGATACTCTTGAAGTATCGCTACCACGGAGGCGCATTCTAGATGTTTTCAACTTTTCGTCAACAGTTAATTAAGCCAACGGAAGCTGATTGCTGTAAAAATGGGCGCTGAGACGCAGAGGAAGTGTAACCCGGTGAGTCGCACCCACCGGGAACAGCGATTATTTTATCGCCTGGCGTGTCATCACCGTACGGTAGACTTTAAAACGGCCGGTTTGTGCAATGACTTCATGGAAACCAAACGTCTGATCCAGAACATCCGGGTACGGCAGGAAGGCGTTAGCGACAATACGCAACTCACCGCCACTGTTCAGGTGGCGAACGGCACCGCGAATCAGCGTCTGTGCAGCTTCCTGACTGGTCTGCAAACCATCGTGGAACGGCGGGTTGGAGATGATCATATCGAAACGGCCAGTCACTTCTGAGAAGACGTTGCTGGCAAACACATCCCCTTCGAAACCGTTCGCCGCCAGCGTTGCGCGGCTGGCCTCTACCGCCGGAGCAGAGACGTCGCACAGCGTCAGACGCACTTTCGGCGAGTGGCTCGCCAGTACCGCCGCCAGGACACCTGCGCCGCAACCTACATCCAGCACTTTGCCCTTAGTATGTGGGGTAAAGGTCGACAACAGCAGCTGGCTGCCGACATCCAGCCCGTCGCGGCTGAACACGCCCGGTAGCGTTTTAATGGTCAAATCATCCAGTGCATATTCACCCCAGAATTCGTCCGGGTTGAAAGCTGGCGTTTTTTCCAGGCGGCCATGATACAAACCGCAGCGGCGGGCACTGTCGACTTTGTTCAGTGGGCAATACTCTGCCAGCATCTGCTCAGCGCTGCGTACGCCGCTACGGTTCTCGCCGACCACGAATATGTCGGCACCCACAGGCAGCAAGGAAAGCAGATTCATCAACTGAAACTGTGCTTCCGGTTTGTTCTTCGGCCAGTAATAAACCAGCGTATCGCAATCGCCAACCGTTGCGCTGTCGGCAACCAGACTATAGCGAGCGTGCTCGCCCATTTGCTGGCTTAGCGTTTGCCACTGGTGAAACTGTTGAGTCCAGGCGCGGCTTTCCGCGGTGTCCAGACGAGCGGGCAGGTCATCCTGCAAATCACCGGCAAAAAGAATGCGGCTGGGTTCGAAATCATCACTGTGGCGCAGCAAGACTTCACTTGCCGGGGTAAAAGCGGACATGGGGGGTTCCTCGTTAAATTCTGGCGGCGATTATACACGTTATCCTTCACGCTGCCTCTTTGTTGGCGTCGTCTTTGGCCCCCTGTCACTTACTGGTATAAGCTCCGGGGGGTCCTCATCCTTGCCGCCTCGACGCATCGCGAATGATTGTGTGTACAGGGTGAGTATCCTTCACGCTATCTCTTTGTTGGTTGTGTCTTAATGGCGAACAGGCGCTGAGTTTGTTATATTTGCGCGCCTGACATACAGGAGTGTTTTGCTATGACTTCCCGACGCGACTGGCAATTACAGCAACTGGGCATTACCCAGTGGACTTTGCGCCATCC
The DNA here is from genome assembly GCF_900094925.1 of Kosakonia oryzendophytica. Classification (GTDB taxonomy): domain Bacteria; phylum Pseudomonadota; class Gammaproteobacteria; order Enterobacterales; family Enterobacteriaceae; genus Kosakonia; species Kosakonia oryzendophytica. The sequence goes on from NZ_FMAY01000002.1 coordinate 402,971, forward strand.
CGCGGTGTTGCAGGGTGAGATCGCCATCTCGTTGCCTGCGCATATCCGGTTGGTGATGGTTGCGTCCACGCTGCCGGCACTGACTGAGCCGCTGGTGAGTGATGTCTTGCGCGCGTTGACCATCACTGCGGATCAGGTCTTGCAATTGACGCCGGATCGCGTCGCGATGTTACCCCCCGGCAGTCAGTGTAATAGTTGGTTGCTGGGCGTTGATGGGCCGCTGGTGCTGGGCGGAGCACAAGTCTCAACGGCTCCGTACGATGAATTACGCGGCAACCCTGCGGCATGCGCCGCGTTATGGCAACAAATCTGCGAACATGAACACGATTTCTTCCCTCAGCACGACTGATTTAGCCCGCGCTTACGCGATTGAAACCCGGGCGCATGCTTTCCCCTGGAGCGAAAAAACACTCGCCAGCAATCAAGGTGAACGCTATCTCAACTATCGACTGATGGTGGGTGATGACATGGCGGCATTCGCCATCACCCAGGTCGTGCTGGATGAGGCCACGCTGTTCAATATTGCCGTCGATCCGGCCTGGCAACGTAAAGGATTTGGCCGACAACTGTTGGAGCATCTCATCCGCGAACTGGAATCCCGCGGCGTACTGACGCTGTGGCTGGAAGTGCGGGCCTCCAACACCGGCGCGATCGCGCTGTACGAAAGTTTAGGATTTAACGAGGCGACGATTCGTCGTAATTATTACCCCACGGCCAACGGGCGCGAGGATGCGATAATTATGGCGCTGCCTCTCTGATAATAAAGGTGATGTAATGAAATGGGACTGGATACTCTTTGATGCTGACGAAACGCTGTTTACGTTTGACGCGTTCGGTGGCTTACAACGGATGTTTCTTGACTATAGCGTGACATTTACCGATCAGGACTTTGCCGAATACCAGGCGGTCAATAAACCGCTATGGGTGGATTACCAGAACGGTGCGATTAGCGCTCTGCAACTGCAGCATCAGCGTTTTCAGGGCTGGTCTGAGCGTCTGAATGTGCCTGCAGGTTCGCTTAATGATGCGTTTCTCAACGCAATGGCCGAAATTTGCGCGCCATTGCCGGGGGCGGTATCGCTGCTTGATAGTCTGCGAGGCAAAGCGAAGCTTGGCATCATCACCAACGGATTTACCGCCTTGCAGCAAATTCGCCTGGAACGAACCGGCCTTCGCGACTATTTTGATTTATTAGTGATTTCCGAACAGGTGGGTGTCGCCAAACCCGATCCTAAAATCTTTGATTACGCACTGCAGCAGGCCGGTAACCCGGATCGTGCGCGGGTATTGATGGTGGGCGACACGGCGGAATCAGACATTCTGGGGGGGAATAACGCCGGGCTGTCGACCTGCTGGTTGAATGCGCACGATCGCGCTTTACCGGAAGGTATTAACCCAACCTGGACCGTGACCTCTCTAACCGAACTGGAGCATCTCCTGTGTAAACATTGATTGTCTGCACTCAGCCGTTGAGTACAATAGCCGCATTTTTCGTATTTCATCGCGTGGCCTGAGGCCGCGCAATTACACAGAAGATTTTCATTATGACGTTGTCTCCTTATTTTCAAGAGGTGGCGAAGCGCCGTACGTTCGCTATCATCTCGCACCCCGATGCCGGTAAAACCACCATCACTGAAAAGGTGTTGCTGTTCGGACAGGCGATCCAGACTGCCGGTACGGTAAAAGGCCGTGGTTCCAGCCAGCATGCAAAATCCGACTGGATGGAGATGGAAAAGCAACGTGGTATTTCCATTACCACCTCCGTAATGCAGTTCCCGTATAAAACCAGTCTCGTTAACCTGCTGGATACCCCCGGGCACGAAGACTTCTCCGAGGATACCTACCGTACGCTGACGGCAGTGGACTGCTGTCTGATGGTGATTGATGCCGCAAAAGGCGTTGAAGACAGGACGCGTAAGCTGATGGAAGTCACCCGTCTGCGCGACACGCCGATCCTGACGTTTATGAACAAACTTGACCGTGACATCCGCGATCCGATGGAGCTGCTGGATGAAGTGGAAAATGAACTGAAGATTGCATGTGCGCCGATCACGTGGCCCATTGGCTGCGGCAAACTGTTCAAGGGCGTTTACCATCTTTATAAAGACGAAACCTACCTCTATCAGACCGGTAAAGGGCACACCATCCAGGAAGTCCGCATTGTTAAAGGGCTGAATAACCCCGACCTCGATAGCGCGGTGGGTGAAGACCTGGCGCAACAGCTGCGTGATGAGCTGGAACTGGTGCAAGGTGCTTCCAACGAGTTCGATAAAGAACTGTTCCTGAGCGGCGAAATGACCCCGGTATTTTTTGGTACCGCGCTGGGTAACTTTGGCGTGGATCACATGCTTGATGGTCTGGTGGAGTGGGCACCAGCGCCGATGCCGCGTAAAACCGACACCCGTGAAGTCACTGCCAATGATGAAAAATTCACCGGTTTTGTGTTTAAAATCCAGGCCAATATGGATCCGAAACACCGCGACCGCGTGGCGTTTATGCGTGTGGTGTCCGGGCGTTATGAAAAGGGCATGAAACTGCGTCAGGTGCGTACCGGTAAAGATGTGGTGATCTCAGATGCGCTGACTTTTATGGCGGGCGATCGCTCTCATGTGGAAGAAGCCTATCCGGGCGACATTATCGGCCTGCATAACCACGGTACCATTCAGATTGGCGATACCTTCACCCAGGGTGAGATGATGAAATTCACCGGCATTCCGAACTTTGCCCCGGAACTGTTCCGCCGTATCCGTCTGCGCGATCCGCTGAAGCAGAAACAATTGCTAAAAGGTCTTGTCCAGCTTTCTGAAGAAGGTGCGGTACAGGTCTTCCGTCCGATTGCGAATAACGACCTGATTGTTGGGGCAGTCGGTGTGCTGCAGTTCGATGTGGTGGTGTCACGCCTGAAGAGCGAGTACAACGTGGAAGCGGTGTACGAATCGGTCAACGTCGCCACCGCGCGTTGGGTTGAAGGCACTGACGTGAAGAAATTTGAGGAGTTCAAACGTAAAAACGAAATTCAGCTGGCCCTTGATGGCGGCGATAACCTGACGTATATCGCACCAACTATGGTCAACCTGAACCTCACTCAGGAACGTTATCCTGACGTCACCTTCCATAAAACCCGCGAGCACTAATCCTTGCGCGGAGCACGGTGTACGCCGTGCTCCATCACTTTTCCTGTCTTATTAGCCCGTTGCGGAAAGTTCTTAAAACCTGCCGTTTTTTCCTCTATTGCTCATTTTTTAACCGTTTGTCCGGGTTTTTTGGCAAGCGTGATCTATATTTAACAAAGTGATGACATGTTGGGTGGATAAAAGTCCTGTTCATTGCGTGTTTAATGGTCTTTTATTCACACTTCCCATTGCGAATTGATATTAATAACTGCATCAGGGCGATGTGTGACGGTGTTGTGACCGAAGCCATTGATTTCTGAACTGGGTGAGATTCACCACAGCAGTAGAGCAGCCACTGTTGCTGCTTGTAGCCCAAATTGTGGGCAAACCAATAGGAATGACATCGATGATTATGACAAGACTGAAGATTTCAAAAACTCTGCTGGCTGTGATGCTGGGCTCGGCTTTGGCAAGTGGTTCAGTCCTCGCGGCAGATACCACCACTGACAAAGCGCAAAACACAGCGTCCAGTGCAGGCGAAAAAATCGATAGCTCTATGAATAAAGTCGGTGGTTTCATGGATGACAGCTCCATCACCGCAAAAGTAAAAGCGGCGCTGGTGGATCATGAGAGCATTAAGAGCACCGATATTTCCGTCAAAACCGAGAAAAAGGTGGTTACGCTGAGCGGCTTTGTTGAGAGCCAGGCGCAGGCTGAACAGGCTGTTGCCGTGGCCAAAGGCGTGGAAGGAGTAGCGTCCGTCAGCGATAAGCTGCACGTTCGTGACGGTAAAAATCAATCAGTAAAAGGTTACGCGGGTGATACCGCAACAACCAGTGAAATCAAAGCCAAACTGCTGGCAGACGACGTTGTACCTTCCCGTAAGGTGAAAGTCGAAACCACTGATGGTGTGGTGCAGTTATCCGGTACGGTAGATTCACAAGCCCAAAGTGAACGCGCGGAAAGTATCGCCAAAGCAATAGATGGCGTTAAAAGCGTGAAAAACGATCTCAAAGTTAAGTAACGGTTCCTCAAAATGTCACAGCCCGGCGCTTGCCGGGTATGACCAACACGTACCCGGAAAACCGCGAGTGAGCATCCTGAGCGCTCACTTTATAGCGGTCGACATTAACTATGGTTAAGGAGAGTCTTATGTTTCGTTGGGGCATTATATTTCTGGTTATCGCGTTAATTGCCGCCGCCCTGGGTTTTGGTGGTCTTGCAGGTACGGCCGCAGGCGCAGCAAAAATTGTCTTCATCGTCGGTATTATCTTGTTCCTGGTTAGCCTGTTCATGGGCCGCCGGCGTCCATAGCGTATTACGCGCTTAAATTTCGGTTACATTAAAGCCAGTCCCTGTGACTGGCTTTGCTGTATCAGCAGGGGAATAATTGCGTTACTTTGTGCGATAACGCATCAGAAAGGAAAGCAGAGTGGGGCAGTATATTCCCGTAACGCTCGGCAACATTGCGCCGCTGGCGTTAAAACCATTTCGTCCCGGTCGTCTCGCACTGGTATGCGAAGGCGGCGGTCAGCGTGGCATTTTCACCGCCGGGGTGCTGGATGAGTTTATGCGCGCGGAATTTAACCCTTTCGATCTCTACTTTGGCACGTCTGCCGGTGCGCAGAATCTTTCAGCCTATGTTTGTAACCAGCCAGGCTATGCGCGCAAAGTCATTATGCGCTACACCACCAAACGGGACTTTTTTGATCCGGTGCGGTTTGTCCGTGGCGGTAATCTTATCGATCTCGACTGGCTGGTCGAGTCCACATCAAGCCGGATGCCTCTGGCGATGGATCACGCTGCCCGCGCCTTTGACACAGGTAAGGCCTTTTATATGTGTGCCTGTCGCCAGGATGACTATACGGCAGAATATTTCTCCCCGACGCATCAAACATGGCTGGATTTGATTCGCGCCTCCAGCGCTATCCCCGGCTTTTACCGTCCGGGTGTCATGCTGGACGGGGTAAACTATCTGGACGGCGGCGTCAGCGATGCCATCCCGGTGCAGGAAGCGGCGAAACGCGGAGCAAAAACGATCGTGGTGATCCGCACGGTGCCCTCGCAGATGTACTATACGCCGCAGTGGTTTAAGCGGATGGAACGCTGGTTGGGAGAAAGCAGTCTTCAGTCGCTGGTCAATCTGGTGCAGCATCATGAGAAAAGCTATTTAGCGATTCAGAAATTTATCGAAACCCCGCCGGGTAAGCTGCGTATTTTCGAAATCTATCCTCCAAAACTGTTGCATAGCATGGCATTAGGCAGCCGTTTACCTGCGCTGCGCGACGACTATAAACTTGGCCGGTTGTGCGGGCGCTATTTCCTCGCTACGGTGGGTAAACTGCTGGCGGAGACGCCGCCGATCATGCGCCACCCGCCCGTGCCTGCGACCCGTGTGGTGCCGCCAGCACCGGTGGCTAACGATGCTATTGATACGCCGCTGGTTATTGCACCGCAAGCCAATGATTTTCCCATTAATAAAGAGGATACGGCGTGAGTTTTCGCTTTATCGATACGCACTGCCATTTTGATTTTCCGCCCTTTACCGGAGATGAAGCCGCCAGCATTGCCCGCGCAGCCGAGGTGGGCGTTGAGCGTATTATTGTTCCGGCCATCCGTGCAGACTACTTTGCCCGCGTTTGTGATTTGGCTTCTCAGCACACCGCGCTCTACGCCGCGCTGGGGCTGCACCCGATTGTAATTGAAGCACATACGTCGGAAAGCCTTGAAAAACTGGCGCATTACCTTGCCGCAAAGCCGGAAAAGGTGGTGGCGATAGGGGAGATTGGCCTCGATCTGTACCGTGATGATCCGCAGTTTAGTCGCCAGCAGCAGTTTCTGGATGCGCAACTACAACTGGCGAAACGCTTCGATTTACCGGTGATCCTCCACTCCCGTCGTACCCATGACAAACTGGCGATGCATCTGAAAAAACAGGATCTGCCGCGCCGGGGCGTGGTGCATGGCTTTGCCGGAAGTTTACAGCAGGCGCAGCGCTTTATTGAATTGGGCTACTGCATCGGCGTGGGTGGCACCATAACCTATCCGCGCGCCAGTAAAACCCGCGACGTTATGGCGCGTTTACCGTTGTCTGCGCTGTTGCTGGAAACCGATGCCCCGGATATGCCGCTCAATGGTTTTCAGGGGCAACCTAATCGTCCGGAACAGGCGGCGCGGGTCTTTGACACACTCTGTGAACTGCGCCCGGAAGCACCCGATGTCATCGCACACGCGTTGCTGGAGAATACGCGCCAGCTCTTTTCATTAGAGGTATAGCGCCGGGAGCAGCACCGTTGTGACGCCACGTGCCAGCAGCGCGTCGGCAAGGGGTTCAATATCGTCGGCAGTTGCGCTGCGCCATGTTGCTGCCGTGCCGTAAACGCCGTGGCGATGAAACGCATTCAGACGTACGGGCACATTCCCTAACTGGTGGATAAACGCGGTAAGCGCATCAATGTGCGTCAGATAATCGCAGTGCTCCGGGATCAGTAGCAGGCGCAGCTCCACAAGCTTATTTTCGGCTGCCAGCAGGCGCAGACTGGTTTTTACCTGCGTATTCTCTCGCCCGGTAAGAAAACGGTGATGCTCGTTGCTCCAGGCTTTCAGATCGATCATTGCGCCATCACACACCGGTAACAGCTTACGCCAGCCGGTTTCACTGAGCAGACCATTGCTGTCCACCAGATTTTTCAGATGGTGTAATGACGGATCCGCACGCATTGCGGTAAACAGCGCATGCAGAAACGGTAGCTGCAACGTGGCTTCGCCGCCGCTTACCGTGAGGCCTTCAATAAACAGTGCGGCGTTACGGATGTGAGCCAGTACGGCGTCCACACTCATTAGCTGCGCCATGGGCGTGGCCTGTTGTGGGCACCCATGCAGACAGGTGTCGCACTGCTGGCAAATATGCGCATGCCACTGAACCTGGCCGCCCGCCAGCGTTAATGCCTGATGTGGGCAAGTGAGCACGCATTCACCACAGTGATTACAACGCCCGATTGTCCACGGATTATGGCAGTTCTTACAGCGCATATTGCAGCCCTGTAAGAACAACGCCAGGCGGCTTCCCGGACCGTCGACGCAGGAAAAGGGGATGATCTTACTGACGAAAGCGCATCTGCTGTTCATAGCTTATTACGCGGGGTTGTCGTTCAAGGATGTGTGTGTTGCGTGCAGCTTCTTCACCCAACCAGGTGGTATTCGTTCGTGAACCCTCGGCGCGGTATTTTTCCAGATCCGAGAGGCGGACCATATAACCGGTGACCCGCACCAGGTCGTTGCCCTGCACATTAGCGGTGAACTCGCGCATCCCCGCTTTGAATGCGCCAAGGCACAATTGCACCAGCGCTTGTGGGTTACGCTTGATGGTCTCATCGAGCGTCAAAATGTCGCTGATACCTGCCTTGTACCATGCGTGGTGCGGCGCGACGGTCAGTAAATGTGTGATCGGATCTGGCTCCTCGCCATACGGCAGACGCGCCCCCGGCGTAGTACCCACATCGGAGCTGATGCCGGACTGCGCATGTAACATCGCGCGTTGTCGCCAGCCATGTTTCACCGGCGTGTTTTCTACAAAATCCGCCAGTTGTTTGCTTATGCGGTAGCCAAGGGCGTTGGCTTGTTCATCTTTGCCGTAGCGTGCGCCCGGCAGGCTTTTCTCACACAGAACGTTTACCGCTTCTGCTAACCCATACATACCAAACATGGGCACAAAACGATTGGCGTCGATCAGACCCTCCCGCGCCAGGAAGCTATGCTCAAAGAAACCAGATTGCTGGTAGAGAAAGTCACAGCGGGCATCAATGATGGCGATTTGTTGACGGCAGTAGTGGGGAAGCTGGCGGCTGAAAAAATCCTCCAGCGAGTCACTGCGTTGAGCGATGACTTTCAGATTGAGCCGCACCAGTGTGCTACCGCCGCCGCCCAGAGGCAGGGAATTGTAACAACTGACGATGCCATAACCGCCTTTTGTGAAAATATTATCATTCACCGGACCATTCGCAATATGCGGTTTGCTGCAAGTACAGATATTTTTCGCAACAGTCAGCAGCAGGTCATCAGGGGTGATTTGCGGATCATAAATAAAGGTGAGGTTGGGTGAAACCTGCTGTAGATCGGCATCCGCGCGCAAAATGGCGCGGGTAATGGGCGTGTCATATGGTCCAATATTGGCGTGCATAAACGCATCCGGCAGAGTTCTGTCGAGATAGCGCCAGAAACGTTTTATTCGGATATCGACTTCTTCTTGTGTTAGAATTCTAACATATGGTTGCAGCAGGGCATCCAGTTGCCCGAGGTAAACCGGCATGGAGGTTACCGACGGAACATGGTGATAAAGGATGGTCAACAGCGAGAGAGCGTCATCCAGATCCTGAGCGCCTTCCAGTTCCAGCCAGGCGGAACCGTTGGCAAGGAATTTGGCGTAATCAGGCAGAACGTAGCGTGGTTTGTACGGGGCATGTCCCTCAAACATATCGCAGATAGCGCCCTCATCAAGCGCCGCACGGGCGGCTTCTGGCAGAGCAGGATAGGGCAAGCTGTTCTCCGCCTCCAGGGCGAGAAAATGGCGTTTTTGTTCCACCGTGAGCGTTGGGCTGGTGACAATCTGTTGGCAACGCGACAGTGATAAAGGATCAACAGTCTCGGACATTATCGTTCCTCTCCTTCCTTAAGTGGTGCAGAGAGTCTAAGAAAATCGCTGTCTGTCGCTTTTGATCCCTGCCTACAGAAACGCAACCATGGTTGTTTTGAGCTTAATAATTTGATGAATGTCTCATTATGGTTTTGCAAAACTGCATTCAGTTTTCATTAACTGTGATGGGTGTCGAAGTGTAATGGTGGGTTAATGTTAGAATATTAACAGACCCGAACAAGAAATCGGCATTACGCCGTCGGAGAGAATATGACTGATTTAACTGCAAGCAGCCTGCGTGCGTTGAAACTGATGGACCTGACAACCCTGAACGACGATGACACCAATGAAAAAGTCATCGCGCTGTGCCATCAAGCGAAAACAGCGGTAGGCAACACGGCCGCGGTTTGTATTTACCCGCGTTTTATCCCGATTGCGCGTAAGACTCTGAACGCGCAAGGTACGCCGGATGTGCGCATCGCGACGGTCACGAACTTTCCACACGGTAATGATGATCTTGATATCGCGCTGGCTGAAACCCGTGCAGCCATTGCTTATGGCGCTGATGAAGTTGATGTGGTGTTTCCGTACCGCGCGCTGATTGCCGGAAACGAACAGATTGGTTTTGATCTGGTTAAGGCCTGTAAAGAGGCATGCGCAGCGGCGAACGTGTTGCTGAAAGTGATCATCGAAACCGGTGAATTGAAAGAGGAAGCGCTGATCCGTAAAGCCTCTGAAATTTCTATCAAAGCTGGTGCAGATTTCATCAAAACCTCTACCGGCAAAGTGCCGGTGAATGCCACCCCGGAAAGTGCGCGTATTATGCTGGAAGTGATCCGCGATATGGGCGTTGAGAAAACCGTCGGTTTTAAACCCGCAGGCGGCGTACGTACGGCAGAAGATGCGCAACAGTATCTGGCGATTGCCGACGAGCTGTTTGGCGCGGATTGGGCTGATGCCCGCCACTACCGTTTTGGCGCGTCCAGCCTGCTGGCAAGCTTGCTGAAAGCGCTGGGCCACGGCGACGGTAAAAGCGCCAGTAGCTACTGATGATTGCCTGATGGCGCTTCGCTTATCAGGCTGACCAAACCTGTATTTCGCCGGGCCGGTTCCGTGGCCCGGTCCTCTCATTCCTCAGGGGGTACCATGTTTCTCGCTCAAGAAATTATTCGAAAAAAACGCGATGGTCTCGCGCTGAGTGATGAAGAAATCCGTTTCTTTATCAACGGAATTCGCGATAACACCGTTTCCGAAGGGCAGATTGCCGCCCTCGCCATGACCATTTTCTTCCACGATATGACCATGCCGGAACGCGTGTCGCTGACCATGGCGATGCGGGATTCGGGCACCGTTCTGGATTGGAAACAGCTTGATCTCAACGGTCCGGTGGTCGACAAGCACTCCACCGGCGGTGTTGGCGACGTGACATCGTTGATGCTCGGCCCCATGGTGGCGGCCTGCGGTGGCTATATTCCGATGATCTCCGGGCGCGGCCTGGGCCATACTGGTGGCACGCTCGACAAACTGGAAGCCATTCCGGGGTTTGACATCTTCCCGGACGACCAGCGCTTCCGGGACATCATCAAAGAGGTTGGTGTAGCGATCATCGGGCAGACCAACTCCCTTGCGCCGGCGGATAAACGTTTTTATGCCACCCGCGACATTACCGCGACGGTGGACTCTATTCCGTTGATCACGGCATCGATTCTGGCCAAAAAACTGGCAGAAAGCCTGGATGCGCTGGTCATGGATGTGAAAGTTGGCAGCGGCGCATTTATGCCGACATATGCCCTTTCCGAACAACTGGCGGAGGCGATCGTGGGCGTAGCCAATGGCGCTGGCGTGCGAACGACTGCGCTGCTGACCGATATGAATCAGGTGCTGGCGTCCAGTGCGGGTAACGCAGTGGAAGTGCGCGAAGCCGTGCAGTTCCTGACCGGTGAATATCGCAATCCACGACTGTTTGATGTGACGATGGCGCTGTGCGTGGAGATGCTGATCTCCGGCAAACTGGCGAAAGACGATGCCGAGGCGCGGGCGAAGTTGCAGACGGTGCTGGATAACGGCAAAGCTGCGGAGGTATTTGGCCGCATGGTTGCCGCACAGAAAGGCCCGGTCGATTTCGTGGAAAATTACGCCAAATACCTGCCGACCGCGACGCTGAGCAAAGCGGTTTATGCCGAAGATGAAGGGTTTATCAGCGCCATGGATACCCGCGCGCTGGGCATGGCGGTGGTGTCGATGGGCGGCGGTCGTCGCCAGGCTACAGACAGCATCGATTACAGCGTTGGCTTTACAGAGATGGCCCGTTTGGGCGAGTGCGTGGATGGCCAGCGACCGCTGGCAGTGATTCATGCAAAAGACGAAGCAAGCTGGCAGGATGCGGCACAAGCCGTTAAAGCCGCGATTGTGATTGGCGACAGTGCGCCAAAAGAGACACCGACGGTCTATCGCCGCATCACCGAATAGCGATATACTGATCTGATCGCTTTTTTACAAAGCACAAGGTACGGAGAACATATGAAACGTGCATTTATTATGGTGCTGGACTCATTCGGCATCGGCGCGACTGAAGACGCGGATCGCTTTGGCGACGTGGGTTCCGATACCCTCGGTCATATTGCTGAAGTCTGTGCTAAAGGGGAAGCCGACACCGGACGTAAAGGTCCGCTGAACTTACCCAACCTTACCCGCCTGGGCCTGGCAAAGGCACATGAAGGGGCAACGGGTTTTATCCCTGCTGGGATGGACGCCAATGCGGAAATCGTCGGGGCTTATGCCTGGGCGCACGAACTCTCTTCCGGTAAAGATACGCCGTCTGGTCACTGGGAAATCGCCGGTGTACCGGTGCTGTTTGACTGGGGTTACTTTAGCGACACCGAAAACAGCTTCCCGCAGGAACTGCTGGATAAACTGGTGGCGCGCGCTAACCTGCCAGGTTATCTCGGCAACTGCCACTCTTCCGGTACGGTGATCCTCGATCAACTGGGTGAAGAGCACATGAAAACCGGCAAACCGATTTTCTACACCTCGGCGGACTCGGTGTTCCAGATTGCTTGCCATGAAGAGACCTTTGGTCTCGATAAACTGTATGAACTGTGTGAAATTGCCCGTGAAGAGCTGACCGAAGGCGGCTATAACATTGGTCGTGTGATTGCGCGTCCGTTTATTGGTGATAAAGCGGGTAACTTCCAGCGCACTGGTAACCGTCATGATCTCGCGGTGGAACCACCGTCAGCCACCGTGCTGCAAAAACTGGTGGATGAGAAAGCGGGCCATGTGGTTTCCGTTGGCAAAATTGCCGACATCTATGCCAACTGCGGCATTACGAAAAAAGTGAAAGCCACCGGGCTGGATGCCCTGTTTGACGCAACCGTGAAAGAGATGAAAGACGCGGGTGATAAGACCATCGTCTTTACTAACTTCGTTGATTTTGACTCATCATGGGGCCATCGTCGCGATGTCGCCGGTTATGCGGGTGGTCTGGAGCTGTTCGACCGTCGTTTGCCGGAACTGATGGAGCTGGTTGGCGAAGACGATATCCTGATCCTGACGGCGGACCACGGTTGCGATCCGACCTGGAAAGGTACCGATCATACCCGTGAGCACATTCCGGTACTGGTTTACGGTCCGAAAGTGAAACCTGGCTCGCTGGGTCACCGCGAAACGTTTGCGGACATTGGCCAGACGCTGGCGAAATACTTCGGTGTCTCTGATATGGAATATGGCAAGGCCATGTTCTGATGATTTTGGGCGGGATATTCCCGCCCTTGCTGCTTTAACGACAACGACATAAAGGAATTGACGATGGCTACCCCACATATTAATGCAGAAATGGGCGATTTCGCTGACGTAGTGTTGATGCCGGGCGACCCGCTGCGCGCAAAACACATTGCCGAGACGTTCCTCGAAGACTACCGCGAAGTGAACAATGTGCGCGGCATGCTGGGTTATACCGGTACCTATAAAGGCCGCAAAATCTCCGTGATGGGCCACGGTATGGGCATTCCGTCCTGCTCTATTTATACCAAAGAGCTGATCACTGAGTTCGGTGTGAAGAAAATTATCCGCGTGGGTTCCTGCGGTGCGGTGCGTATGGACGTGAAATTGCGTGATGTGGTGATCGGGATGGGTGCATGCACGGATTCCAAAGTGAACCGCATTCGTTTCAAAGATCATGACTTTGCCGCGATCGCTGATTTCGACATGGTGCGTAATGCCGTCGATGCAGCAAAAGCGCTGGGCGTAGATGCGCGCGTGGGCAACCTGTTTTCCGCCGATCTGTTCTACTCGCCGGACGGTGAAATGTTCGACGTGATGGAAAAATATGGCGTGCTGGGCGTAGAAATGGAAGCTGCGGGTATCTACGGCGTGGCGGCGGAGTTCGGGGCGAAAGCGCTGACTATCTGCACCGTTTCCGACCATATCCGTACTCATGAGCAGACCTCTTCTGCTGAGCGTCAGACGACCTTCAACGATATGATCAAAATTGCGCTGGAATCTGTCCTGCTGGGCGACAAGGCGTAAGTTTCTCTTCTAAGGGCAGGTTCTCTGCCCTTTTTTATCTCTTCACGAAACTGTTCATGCGCATTCACCACTGTCGGGGGCTGTTAACGCACCGCGCTGGCAATCCACGCCGAAAGCTGGCGTAGCTCCTGTTCCTGTTCCGGGAAATCCACCAACAGTGCGTCACACTCCTGCGCCAGCATGTCCGCCCGGTACAGGCAGCCCTGTAAACGCGCAGCCAGCGCTTCCAGCGGTGCCGGGTTCAGGCTGTCGGTAAACACCTGCGTGCGAGTGATGTGGCCTTTCTCAACGTCAAAATGCAACTCCACACCGCCCCAGCTAAAACGCTCATCCAGCAGATGGCTAAATGCGGGAGCCTGGCCAAAGTTCCACTCCCAACTGCTCTGGCGTGCGAAGGTTTCGGCGAAATTGGGCAGATCCGGCGTTTTATCCGGCGAGATAATCTCCGCGTCTACACGCTCACCGTAGTGAGCAAAAAACGCCTCTGTCACCGCGTCGCAAATTTGCTCGTGGGTAATGCCTGGCAGCAGATCCACCAGGTTCGCCACACGCCCGCGCACGGAGGTGATACCTTTGGCTTGCAGCTTTTTTTTGTCCGGATTCAGATAGTTAGCCAGACGACTGAGATCGGCATTTAACAGCAGGGTACCGTGGTGGAAACCCCTGTCTTTGGTTTCGCGGTATGCAGATCCAGAGACCTTGCGGTCGCCTTCTGCGGTTTTGACAACCAGATCGTTGCGCCCGGAAGCCTCCGCCACGATACCAAGCGAATTCAACGCATTGAGCACGATCGCCGTAGAGATAGTTTTATCGTATTCCGGTTTCCCGGCCATAAAGGTAAAGCAGGTATTCCCCAAATCGTGGAACACCGCACCGCCGCCGCTGCTACGACGCGCCAGGCGCACGTTGTCTTCTTCCATGCGCCGGGTATTGCACTCTTTCCACGGGTTTTGCGCCCGCCCGATCACCACCGTATCGGCATTACGCCACAGGAACAGCACCCGCTGCGTGGCGGGCATCTGACGGAAGATGCACTCTTCAACCGCCAGGTTGAACCAGGGATCATAAGAGTCAGAGATGAGCAGACGAAGCGTCGACATAGCAGATTTCCTTTCTGTAACATTCAGTTATCTTACCGGAGGCGGACCACTACTCTTTCTTTTCGGGTTCTTCTTCTTCCGGTACGGATTTGTTCGCCGTCAGCAAGAACGGCGATTGCTGCCAGCGGGTGCGTTTACCCTGTAATAAGGTGCGCGCCAGAATCACACCAATCGCCAGCGAGAGTAGTAGCATCAGGCGCAGAATATTGGTGGTGTTATCCACCTGTTTCGCCTCGGTCGCCAGCGTGTGTGTATCCAGCGTCAGGCGCAGGTAGCCCAGAGGACCGCTTTTACCCTGAATGGGTTCGACGATCTGTTGATTAAAGTAACCGCCCGCTTTTTTGCCATCCAGCGCCAGTCGGTCGCGGACATCAATGCTTTCGCCGGAACGTGCAACCAGATCGCCTTCGGCATCGTATACGCCCGCATCAAGGATGCGGCTCTCTTCGGTTAACTGATGCAGCACGATGCCGATGCGTTTTTCATCCGGGGTTTCGGTGCGCATCAACGGCGCGAGATTGAGCGTCACCTGGCGCGCCAGCGTTCTCGCCAGCTCTTCAAGCTGCGGGTTACGCTGGCGTTGGTGGTTTTGACTGAACCAGGACGCGCCCTGCATGAGCGCCACCAGTAACGCCAGACAGATCAGCACTGTCACTGCGCGGTGCAGTCGAAATTTAAGTTTTGCGCGAGCCATATTCCACCTGTTGAAAATTTAAGGCTTAATGTTGCCAGAAGCGCTGGTTACAAGGTAGCCTCATGCGTTATTTTCCCCTCCGATGCTTTCTGGCGCGAACGTTTTTACAGGAGCTTTAATGCCGAACAGTTTGACCTGGTGCGATCTGCCCGATGATGTTTCTCAGTGGCCGGGATTGCCGCTCTCTTTAAGTGGTGATGAGGTTATGCCTCTGGACTATCATGCTGGTCGTAGCGGCTGGCTTCTGTATGGGCGTCATCTGGACAAACAACGCCTGACAACCTACCAGCGTAAACTGGGTGCCGCCATGGTGATCGTCGCGGCCTGGGATGTGGAAGATTACCAGGTGATCCGACTGGCAGGATCATTAACGCCGCGCGCTTCCCGACTGGCGCACGATGAAGGCATGGACGTTGCGCCGCTGGGGAAAATCCCGCACTTGCGCTCGCCTGGGCTGCTGGTGATGGATATGGATTCCACCGCGATCCAGATTGAGTGTATTGATGAAATCGCCAAACTGGCAGGAACGGGTGAAATGGTGGCGGAAGTCACCGAACGCGCGATGCGTGGCGAGCTGGATTTTACCGCCAGCCTGCGTAGCCGCGTGGCGACGCTGAAAGGCGCGGACGCCAATATCCTGTTGCAGGTGCGCGAAAAACTGCCGCTGATGCCGGGTCTGGTGCAACTGGTGTTGAAGCTGGAAACGCTGGGCTGGAAAGTGGCGATTGCCTCCGGCGGTTTTACTTTTTTTGCGGATTATCTGCGCGACAAACTGCGCCTGACGGCGGCAGTGGCGAACGAACTGGAGATCATGGACGGCAAATTTACCGGCCAGGTGCTGGGGGACATCGTCGATGCGCAATATAAAGCCAGAACCCTGAAACGCCTGGCGGAAGAGCACGAGATCCCAACGGCGCAGACGGTCGCAATTGGCGATGGGGCGAACGATCTGCCGATGATCAAAGCCGCCGGGTTGGGTATTGCTTTCCATGCCAAGCCAAAGGTGAATGAAAAGGCAGAAATTACCATCCGTCACGCAGATCTGATGGGCGTATTCTGTATTCTTTCCGGCAGTATCAATAAGAAATAGAGGTGAGTGTGGCGAAAGCTCCGAAACGCGCGTTTGTCTGTAATGAATGCGGTGCAGATTACCCGCGCTGGCAGGGGCAGTGCAGTGCCTGTCATGCCTGGAACACCATTACGGAAATACGTGTTGCTGCGTCGCCCACCGTGGCGCGCAATGAGCGTCTCGCTGGCTATGCCGGCAGTGCGGGCGTATCGAAAGTGCAAAAACTTGCCGATATCAGCCTTGAAGAGCTGCCGCGCTTCTCTACCGGTTTTAAAGAGTTTGACCGTGTGCTCGGCGGTGGCGTTGTGCCCGGCAGCGCTATCCTGATTGGCGGAAACCCTGGCGCGGGCAAGTCCACGCTACTGTTGCAGACGTTGTGCAAACTCGCCGAACAGATGAAAACGCTGTATGTCACGGGTGAAGAGTCACTGCAACAGGTGGCGATGCGTGCTCACCGACTTGGATTACCGACGGCCAACCTGAATATGTTGTCGGAAACCAGTATTGAGCAAATCTGCATGATCGCAGAGGAAGAGCAGCCGAAACTGATGGTGATCGACTCCATTCAGGTCATGCATATGGCGGATATCCAGTCATCGCCGGGCAGTGTCGCGCAGGTGCGTGAAACAGCGGCTTACCTGACGCGGTTCGCTAAAACACGCGGCGTGGCGATTGTGATGGTCGGCCATGTGACGAAAGACGGTTCCTTGGCGGGACCGAAAGTGCTGGAGCACTGCATCGACTGTTCGGTACTGCTTGACGGTGATGCGGATTCCCGTTTCCGTACGCTGCGTAGCCACAAAAACCGTTTTGGCGCGGTTAATGAACTGGGTGTGTTCGCCATGACCGAGCAGGGGTTGCGCGAAGTGAGCAATCCCTCGGCCATTTTCCTCAGTCGTGGCGATGAGGTGACTTCCGGCAGCTCTGTAATGGTGGTGTGGGAAGGTACCCGTCCGCTATTGGTAGAGATTCAGGCGCTGGTGGATCACTCAATGATGTCAAATCCCCGGCGGGTTGCAGTAGGTCTGGAACAAAACCGTCTGGCGATCCTGCTGGCGGTGCTGCATCGTCACGGTGGGTTGCAGATGGCGGATCAGGACGTGTTTGTGAACGTTGTTGGTGGGGTGAAGGTCACCGAAACCAGTGCTGACCTTGCACTATTGCTGGCGATGGTTTCCAGTCTGCGCGACAGACCGCTGCCGCAGGATTTGGTGGTGTTTGGCGAAGTGGGGCTGGCCGGTGAGATCCGCCCGGTGCCAAGCGGCCAGGAGCGTATTTCGGAAGCCGCCAAGCATGGTTTCCGCCGCGCCATCGTTCCGGCGGCGAATGTGCCGAAAAAAGTGCCAGAAGGGATGCAGATTTTCGGTGTGAAGAAGCTGGCGGATGCGTTAAGCGTCTTTGACGACTTATAATTGGCTAATGATTTTTGCAGGAGGCAATAATGTCGTCATTTGACTACTTAAAAAACGCCATTCGTCAGAAAGGCTGCACGTTACAACAGGTGGCGGATGCCAGCGGTATGACCAAAGGCTATTTGAGCCAGTTGCTGAACGCCAAGATTAAAAGCCCCAGCGCGCAAAAGCTGGAAGCATTACACCGCTTTCTCGACCTTGAATTTCCCCGTCGTGAGAAGAATATCGGCGTGGTGTTCGGCAAATTTTATCCGCTTCATACCGGGCACATCTACCTGATCCAGCGTGCCTGTAGCCAGGTCGATGAGTTACATATCATCCTTGGCTATGATGACACCCGCGATCGCGAGTTGTTTGAAGACAGCGCAATGTCGCAGCAGCCGACGGTAAGTGACCGTCTGCGCTGGTTATTGCAGACCTTTAAGTACCAGAAAAACATTCGTATTCATGCCTTCAATGAAGAGGGCATGGAGCCGTATCCCCACGGCTGGGATGTCTGGAGTAAGGGTATTAAGGCGTTTATGGCCGGGAAAGGTATTACGCCGAACTGGATTTACACCTCAGAAGAGGCGGATGCGCCGCAGTACTTGCAGCATCTGGGCATTGAAGCGGTGCTGGTGGATCCAAAGCGTACCTTTATGAATATCAGCGGCTCGCTGATCCGCGAGAACCCGTTCCGCTACTGGGAATATATCCCAACGGAGGTGAAGCCGTTCTTCGTGCGTACGGTGGCGATCCTCGGTGGTGAATCCAGCGGGAAATCGACGCTGGTGAATAAGCTCGCCAATATTTTCAACACCACCAGCGCATGGGAATTTGGCCGCGATTATGTGTTCTCGCATCTCGGCGGCGATGAAATCGCTTTACAATATTCCGATTACGACAAGATTGCGCTGGGGCACGCTCAGTACATTGATTTTGCAGTAAAATATGCGAATAAAGTGGCGTTTATTGACACCGATTTTGTCACTACGCAGGCGTTCTGCAAAAAATATGAAGGGCGCGAGCATCCGTTTGTTCAGGCGCTGATTGATGAATACCGTTTCGACCTGGTGATCCTGCTGGAGAACAATACGCCGTGGGTTAATGATGGGCTACGCAGCCTTGGCAGTTCGGTGGATCGTAAAGAGTTCCAGGATATGCTGGTGTCGATGCTGCGGGAAAACAACATTGATTTTGTGCGGGTGGAAGAAGCGGATTATGATTCGCGCTTCCTGCAATGCGTAGAACTGGTGAAAAAGCTGATGGGGCCGTAGCCCCATCAGATTTATTTCGCGATACGTTTGTACTTCATTCGTTTCGGCTCCAGCGCGTCTGCGCCCAGCGTACGTTTCTTGTACTCTTCGTATTCGGTGAAGTTACCTTCAAAGAACTCCACTTTACCCTCATCCTGATAATCAAGAATATGGGTCGCAATGCGGTCGAGGAACCAGCGGTCGTGCGAGATAACCATCGCACAGCCCGGGAACTCGAGCAGGGCGTTTTCCAGCGCGCGCAGGGTTTCAATATCCAGGTCGTTAGTCGGTTCATCGAGCAGCAGAACGTTGCCGCCAACCTGCAGCAGTTTCGCCAGATGCAGACGACCGCGCTCACCCCCTGACAGCTCACCTACGCGTTTGCCCTGATCGGTGCCTTTGAAGTTGAAGCGACCAACATAGGCGCGGCTTGGCATTTCGGTGTTGCCGATACGCATGATATCCAGCCCGCCTGAGACTTCTTCCCATACGGTTTTGCTGTTGTCCATCGCATCACGGAACTGATCCACCGACGCCAGTTTTACCGTATCACCCAGGGTGATGCTGCCACTGTCTGGCTGCTCCTGACCTGACATCATACGGAACAGTGTCGATTTACCCGCACCGTTCGGACCGATAATGCCGACAATGGCCCCTTTGGGTACGGAGAACGACAGATTATCAATCAGCTGACGATCGCCGTAGGATTTGCTGAGGTTGCTGACTTCCACCACTTTGTCGCCCAGACGCGGTCCTGGTGGAATAAACAGTTCGTTGGTTTCGTTACGTTTCTGGTATTCGGTATTGTTAAGCTCTTCAAAGCGCGCCAGACGGGCTTTGCCCTTCGACTGACGGCCTTTCGTACCCTGGCGAACCCACTCCAGCTCTTTCTCAATGGATTTGCGGCGCGCCGCTTCCTGAGAAGCTTCCTGCGCCAGACGCTGATCTTTTTGTTCCAGCCAGGAGGAGTAGTTGCCTTCCCACGGAATCCCTTCGCCGCGGTCCAGCTCAAGGATCCAGCCTGCAACGTTATCAAGGAAGTAACGGTCGTGGGTGATCGCCACCACGGTACCTTCGAAGTCGTGCAGGAAGCGTTCCAGCCAGGCCACGGATTCCGCATCCAGGTGGTTGGTGGGTTCGTCAAGCAGCAGCATGTCCGGCTTTTCCAGCAGCAGACGGCACAGTGCCACGCGACGGCGTTCACCCCCGGAGAGGTTGGCAATTTTCGCATCCCAGTCCGGCAGACGCAGCGCGTCTGCGGCGCGTTCAAGCTGCACATTCAGATTATGGCCATCGTGCGCCTGGATAATCTCTTCAAATTTCCCTTGCTGTGCGGCAAGCTTATCGAAGTCAGCATCCGGCTCAGCGTATTTGGCATACACCTCATCCAGACCTTTCAGCGCGTTAACCACTTCAGCCACGGCTTCTTCTACAGATTCACGTACCGTCTGTTCCGGGTTAAGTTGCGGCTCTTGCGGCAAATAGCCGATCTTGATTCCCGGCTGCGGACGGGCTTCGCCTTCAATGTCTGTGTCGATGCCGGCCATGATGCGCAGCAGGGTAGATTTACCGGCGCCGTTAAGACCCAGCACGCCGATTTTTGCGCCAGGGAAGAAGCTTAGCGAGATATTTTTCAGAATATGACGTTTCGGCGGGACAACTTTGCCGACACGATGCATGGTATATACGAATTGAGCCACGTTGGACTTCGCCTCTTTTTATCGTCATAGAAGGAGTATTCAACAGCGGAGTGTAGCCGTTTTCGACGCTTAAGCCCAGCCAGCTAAGCCCGGAGTGTTAAATCCCGTGAGAAAGGTAAAAAAGTGTTCGGAACATGGCGCGTTAAGGCCTGCCCGGTTAGCATTACATCATGACGCGGCATGACGCTGCCACTAAGAGAGAATAAGAGGAAAGAGCTGTGCAGAGAGCTAAACATACCGCCTGGCGATTTGCGGCGGCCTGCGTTTGTTTGCTGTCCCTCAGCAATGCGGCGCGTGCGGATTCACTGGATGAACAACGTAATCGCTACGCGCAGATCAAAACTGCGTGGGATAACAAACAGATGGATGTGGTGCAGCAACTGCTGCCGACGCTGAAGACCTATCCGTTGTACCCCTATCTTGAATATCGCCAGATCACTGATGATCTGATGAATCAGCCCGCGATCACCGTCTCCAATTTTGTGCAGGCTAACCCCACGTTACCGGCGGCGCGTGCGCTGAAGTCCCGCTTTGTCAATGAACTGGCCCGCCGCCAGGACTGGCGAGGACTGCTGGCGTTCAGCCCGGAAAAACCGACCACCACTGAGGCGCAGTGTAACTACTACTTTGCTAAATGGAGCACCGGTCAGGCGGAAGAGGCCTGGGCCGGAGCAAAAGAGTTGTGGCTGACCGGCAAAAGCCAGCCGAATGCCTGTGACTCGCTTTTTGGCGCGTGGCGAGCCTCGGGTGCTCAGGATCCGCTAGCGTTCCTGGAACGCATTCGTCTGGCGATGAAAGCAGGCAATACTAAACTGGTCACACTGTTGGCCGGGCAGATGCCGTCGGACTATCAGACTATCTCAACGGCGATCATTAATCTGGCCAACGATCCCGGTACGGTGATGGATTTTGCCCGTACAACCGGCGCGACCGATTTTACGCGCCAGATGGCGGCGGAAGCTTTTGAAAGTGTAGCGCGCCAGGATGTGGAGAATGCCCGGTTGATGATCCCGTCGCTGGTGCAGGCGCAACAGTTAAACGACGAACAAACCCAGACTTTACGCGATATTGTCGCCTGGCGCTTAATGGGCAATGACGTCACCAGCGATCAGGCACGCTGGCGCGATGATGCAATCATGCGTTCGCAATCTATTTCGCTGCTCGAACGGCGCGTGCGTATGGCAATTGGCGATGGCGACCGCCGTGGGCTCAATACCTGGCTTTCCCGTTTGCCGATGGAGGCGAAAGAGAAAGATGAATGGCGATACTGGCAGGCGGATCTGTTGCTTGAACGCGGGCGAGACACGGAGGCCAAAGAGATCCTGCACGCACTAATGCAGCAGCGTGGCTTCTACCCGATGGCCGCTGCTCAGCGTCTGGGTGAGGATTATCCGTTGCAGGTGGATAAGGCACCGGGTAACCCCGATCCCGCGTTGGTCCAGGGCGCGGAAATGGCGCGCGTGCGTGAGCTAATGTACTGGGGGCTGGATAATACTGCCCGTAGCGAGTGGGCCAATCTGGTGACCAGCCGCAACCAACAGGAGCAGGCGCAACTGGCGCGTTACGCGTTTAATCAGCACTGGTGGGATCTCAGCGTGCAGGCCACCATTGCCGGCAAACTGTGGGATCATCTGGAAGAGCGTTTCCCGCTGGCCTACAACGATCTTTATGCCCGTTACACCCGCGGCAAAGGGATCACCCAGAGCTATGCGATGGCAATTTCGCGCCAGGAAAGCGCGTGGAACCCCGCCGCACGTTCGCCAGTCGGGGCCAGCGGTCTGATGCAACTTATGCCTGGTACCGCAACGCACACGGTGAAGATGTTCAACATTCCAGGGTACAGTAATGCCAGTCAGCTCTTTGATCCGGAAACCAATATCAATATCGGCACCAGCTATCTGCAATATGTTTATCAGCAGTTTGGTAATAACCGTATTTTCTCCTCTGCCGCGTATAACGCCGGACCTGGACGTGTGCGTAGCTGGTTGAACAACAGTGGCGGGAAATTGGATGCGGTGGCGTTTGTTGAAAGCATTCCGTTTTCTGAAACCCGTAGCTATGTGAAAAACGTCCTCGCCTATGATGCGTACTATCGTTTCTTTATGGGTGAGAGAAAGCCTGCTGTGTTCAGTGATGCTGAATGGCAGCGCCGTTACTGATTTCTGTGGTTTATGCTATGCTGTGTACTCGCTTAAGAGTACACAGCACTGAACCCTGAGAGTGGCGGTAAATTATGACTCAGCAATCCCCTTATTCAGCAGCAATGGCCGAGCAACGCAACCAGGAGTGGCTGCGTTTTGTTGAACTGGTCCGGCAGTCTTATGAGAAGGATCTGCATATTCCGTTGCTTAACCTGATGCTTACACCGGACGAGCGTGAAGCATTGGGCACCCGAGTACGGATTATCGAAGAGCTGCTGCGTGGTGAGATGAGCCAGCGTGAGCTGAAATCCGAACTCGGTGCGGGCATCGCGACGATTACCCGTGGATCGAACAGCCTGAAGGCCGCGCCAGCGGACTTACGTTTGTGGCTGGAAGAGACCTTACTGAACGGTCAACGGTAAATCGCATTGTGAAACGGGCTGAGCGCGAGGATCACCGCCTGGTGGTAGACGCTCGCGCGGGTCAGTTTCCCGGCGGTGAACACGCCGATCGCGCCGTCCTTACGGCCAATTTCATCGATGCCGGTGTGGTGTGACATCACCGGTCCCAACGCTTCTCCTGCTCGTACTTTCTCCAGGATCACCGCCGGTAGCGGAAGCGTAGCCGAGCGGGCTTCTCCGCGCTGGTGATGATTTTCAATCACCACCCAGCTAAAGGTGCTGTCGCCGTCTATACCGGCTTCAATGGCAACCCAAAAATCCGCTTCGGGTCGGATTTGCCGCGCGTTGGTAACACGATTTCGTGCGCCAGCCCGCGTTTCGTCACTGCCAAACGGCTGTTCCGGGACGCCACTATCGACGGAGACGGACTCAATATGGCAGGATCCCTCCCCGAAGATCTCGTTAAAAGCGTGCAGAATCGCCCGAATTTTTGCGGGATTGGTGGTAGCTGAGACAACATGGTGCATAATCTATACTTGGCTTGTCCGAAACGAGACGCGTTCTTTACTCCGGGCAGAGGCCTTCCTCAGAGAATAAATTCATCGCAGTATAATGGATAAAAAAGCATGTTACAGGTATACCTTGTTCGCCACGGTGAAACGCAGTGGAACGCCGAGCGTCGTATTCAAGGCCAGTCTGACAGTCCGTTAACCGACAAAGGGGAGCAGCAGGCCCGGCAGGTGGCTGAGCGCGCCAAAGCGTTAGGCATCACCCACATCATCGCCAGCGACCTGGGTCGAACGCGTCGTACGGCTGAAATTATCGCTGATGTTTGTGGCTGCGGAGTCACGCTTGAGCCGCGCTTACGCGAGCTGGATATGGGCGTGCTGGAGCGTCGCCACATCGAATCCCTGACGGAAGAAGAAGAGAGCTGGCGTCGCCAACTGGTGAATGGCACAGCGGATGGTCGTATTCCTGATGGTGAGTCTATGCAGGAGTTAAGTGACCGCATGCATGCGGCGCTGGCAAACTGCCTCGAACTGCCGGAAGGCAGCCGCCCGATGCTGGTCAGTCACGGTATGGCGTTGGGCTGTCTGGTCAGTACAATCCTTGGGCTTCCTGCCTGGGCTGAACGCCGTTTGCGTCTGCGCAACTGCTCCATTTCCCGTATCGATTATCAGCAAAGCCCGTGGCTGGCATCCGGATGGGTGGTGGAAACCGCAGGAGACGTCTCGCATCTGGACGCTCCCGCGCTGGATGAGTTGCAGCGTTAGCGGCGAATAGGCACCAGAAACTCGCAGCGGATGTGCGCTGGCGGCTCGCGGTCGCTCTCGCTGCCATCATGCTGCGGATAAAAGTGCTCAATATCCTGCCCTTTGCGGCGCGTAAGGTTGAGCATTGGCATACAGGTGCCATACACCGTCAGGATAAATGCCTGTACGCCGTCTGGGGAGCCTTCGTAGGAAAACGCGACATAATCGCCGCCTTCCAGCAGCACAGGTTCGGCGTTATTCAAATGCCCGTTCGCCATCTCCGGTGTTAGCGCTGTTGTGTAAAACACTTCCTGTTCGTCATCTTTTTCCAGGCTCGGGCGCGGTTCATGCAGGCCGTACAACTCAGACGGGATGGTCGGAGAGTTACTTAAAAAGTCACGCCAGAACTGAATACGCATCTGATTACGGAAATCAGAGATCTCTTCCAATGAACAGGTATAACTCTGTGTTGTACCAATCAGGTGCATCGGTGGCAGCGTAACGAATTCATGCTTCGGCAGGGCAAATTCCCCCAGACGCATTGGCGGGCGGATGCCAAAAGCACTCCAGTCTGGCGAACGGCGGTAAAGTGCCGGCGTAACGGCAAACTGTTTTTTGAAGGCTCGGGTAAAAGTTTGTTGTGAATCAAAGCGGTATTGTAGAGCTATATCCAGGATTGGGCGGGCGGTAAGACGCAGCGCAACGGCAGACTTCGACAAACGACGTGCACGGATATACGCACCGATGGCATGGCCCGTTACGTCTTTGAACATCCTTTGCAAATGCCACTTGGAATAACCTGCTTTTGCCGCCACATTGTCTAAAGACAAGGGCTGATCCAGATGGCCTTCCAGCCAGGCAAGTAAGTCGCGAATGATCCCAGCCTGATCCATATAATATCCTCTTCCTTAAAACAGCGGTTAACGCTTGATACAAGGGACGGATGATAGCGGGTTTTTTTTGCTTTAGCATTCAGTGTTTTTTTTGTGCACTGATGCGCATTGTGACTGATTTTCATCATAAATTTTGTAAATTGGTGATCTTCAAACGAATTCTCATCATAAAGATGAATAGTTACGTAACGTAATATTCAAAAATGGTAACAATATGAAATACACAAAGTTAATAGTTCCTGCATTGCTGTTGACGACGCTGAGTGGCGCACACGCAGAACAGATTGGATCGGTGGATACCGTCTTCAAAATGTTTGGCCCCGATCATAAGATCGTGGTTGAGGCATTTGATGATCCGGACGTGAAAAACGTAACCTGCTATATCAGTCGGGCGAAAACTGGCGGTATCAAAGGCGGCCTGGGGCTGGCGGAAGATACCTCCGATGCTGCGATCTCTTGCCAGCAGGTAGGGCCGGTTGAGCTGACGGATAAAATTAAGAGCGGCAAGGCGCAGGGCGACGTGGTTTTCCAGAAGCGTACGTCGCTGGTGTTCAAGAAATTGCAGGTTGTGCGCTTCTATGATGAGAAACGTAACACTTTGGCCTATTTAGCCTATTCCGATAAAGTGGTGGAAGGCTCGCCGAAAAATGCATTGAGCGCGGTACCGATCATGCCATGGAGTAAGTAACAGAATGCCTGGAGTGCAACCGCTGATCTGGCTGGTAGAAGATGAAATCAGCATCGCTGAAACGCTCATTTACATGTTGCAACAAGATGGGTTTAGCGTCACCGCCTTTGAGCGTGGACTGCCGGTTCTTGATGCCGCAGTACAGCGGTTACCGGATCTGGTTATTCTGGATGTTGGCCTGCCGGATATCAGCGGTTTCGAATTGTGTCGGCGGCTTCTGGCGCATGCGCCAGCGCTACCGGTGTTGTTCCTGACGGCTCGCAGTGATGAGGTGGATAAACTGCTGGGGCTGGAGATGGGCGCGGATGATTACATCGCGAAACCCTTTTCTCCACGGGAGGTCTGCGCCAGGGTGCGTACCGTACTGCGCAGGCTGCAAAAGTCGACGCTGCACAGCGATATGTTGCGGGTAGGGCAGTTTGAACTTGATGAAGCCGCCGCGCTGATTCGCTGGTGTGGTGAACCTTTGCTGCTGACGCGCTATGAATTTCTGTTGTTAAAAACGTTGCTCCTGGCGCCCGGGCGCGTTTTCTCCCGCCAGCAGTTAATGGATCAGGTATGGAGCGACGCGCAGGAGAGTTTTGATCGCACCGTCGATACCCATATCAAGACGCTGCGCGCCAAATTACGTGCTATCAATCCGGAAAGTAATCCGATCAATACGCATCGTGGTATGGGCTATAGCCTGGGGATCCGCTAATGCGTATAGGCATGCGTTTGCTGCTGGGCTACTTTCTTATCGTTGCGGTGGCGGCGTGGTTCGTGTTGTCGATCTTTGTTCAGGAGATCAAACCTGGTGTGCGCCGCGCAACGGAAGGTACGCTCATTGATACCGCGACGTTGCTGGCGGAACTTGCCCGTGAGGATCTGCGTACCGGCCATGCACAAGATGGCAGACTGGCGCAGGCGTTCTCAACCCTCAATCATCATCCGATCAATGCCCATATCAGCGGTATCCATAAAGTCCGCAATGAGTACCACGTTTATATGACCGATGCTGCGGGGCGTGTGGTGTTTGATTCGGCCGGGAAAGCATTAGGCGAGGATTATTCCCGCTGGAATGATGTCTGGCTTACGCTGCGTGGGCAATATGGTGCGCGCAGTTCGCAGGCTGTCGCTGGCGAGCCGCAAAGTGCGGTGATGTATGTTGCCGCACCGGTGAGCGATGGGGGGCGGATTATCGGTGTTGTTAGTGTCGGCAAGCCTAACAGTGCAATGGATCCGGTGATCAAACGCAGCGAGCGACGGATCTTATGGGCCGGTGGCGCGTTGTTGGGGATTGCATTGCTGATTGGCGCGGTGATGGTGTGGTGGATCAATCGTTCCATTGGCAAACTGGCGCGTTATGCTGATTCCGTAACGGAGGATCGTCCGGTTCCACTGCCGGAGTTGGGCAGCAGTGAGCTACGCAAGCTGGCGCAGGCGCTGGAAAGCATGCGTGTGAAGCTGGAAGGTAAAAATTACATTGAACACTATATTTATGCACTGACGCACGAGCTTAAAAGCCCGTTGGCGGCCATTCGTGGCGCGGCGGAGATTCTGCGTGAGGGGCCGCCGCCCGATGTCGCGTTGCGTTTTACCGACAATATCCTGCGGCAAAACGCACGTATGCAGCACCTGGTGGAAAAACTGCTGCATCAGGCCAAGCTGGAAAATCGCCTGGAAATTGCGTTTATGCCTGTTGATGTGGACACGTTATTTCGCCAGTTACAGGAGCAGCGCAGTGTCGCGCTTGCTGCGAAAGGATTGACGCTTCACTGCGAGCCGGGAAATGTCCAGGTGGCGGGAGATAGCGAATTACTGGCGCAGGCGCTGGGTAATCTGCTGGATAACGCTATTGACTTCACGCCAGCCGGCGGTGTTGTGACGCTTCGTGCCAGCGATGAGGGTGCGGCGCGGGTGCTCTCAGTCAGTGACAGTGGTTCAGGTATTCCGGAGTATGCGCTGACGCGCGTGTTTGAGCGTTTTTACTCATTGCCACGGGAAAATGGGCAGAAAAGCAGCGGCCTCGGGCTGGCATTTGTTCGGGAAGTCGCCCGTTTGCATCACGGTGAGATTATTGTGTCGAATCGTGCACAAGGCGGTTGCGAAGCCCGGCTGACACTTCACCCTCACTTCACATAACTTCAAATCCTTCACACATAGCCTCGCTACTCTGCGTACATCACAAAGGAGAAGGCTATGTTGAAATCCCCCCTGTTCTGGAAAATGTTAACCCTCGCGGGTTGCTTCTGTGTTCTGCTGATTCCGCTGACAATGCTCAGCAGTCTGATCGGTGAGCGCGCGAACTACCGTAATGACGTGACAGATACGCTGCGCCAAAGCAGTGCCGGCGCGCAGAAATTGATTGGCCCCTTGATTGCTGTTCCGGTAACGGAAACCGTAATTTCAATGGAAAGCGCTGGCGATAAAGATGCGCCAAAAGAGGTGCGTCGTAAGCACAGTTATATACGCATGTGGTTGCCGGAGTCGCTGATGGTCAACGGCACGCAGCAGGTCGAAACGCGCAAAATTGGTATCTACGACGGGCAAATCTGGCATAACGAGATAGATATCAAAGCAGAGTTTGACCCAAAGCGGTTGGATATAAAGCCCGGCGAGAACATCACCCTGGGTGAGCCGTTTATGGTATTAGCCGTTAGCGATGC
This sequence comes from Kosakonia oryzendophytica, assembly GCF_900094925.1. Taxonomy (GTDB): domain Bacteria; phylum Pseudomonadota; class Gammaproteobacteria; order Enterobacterales; family Enterobacteriaceae; genus Kosakonia; species Kosakonia oryzendophytica. Next base: position 431,477 of record NZ_FMAY01000002.1, read on the forward strand.
CCGGGGAATTGGTCAGATACATACCACCCGCCTGAACGGCGAGGCGCTGAGCGTGGAACCCGGAACCGGGTTGATGAGTGAGTTGCAAGGGATCCATATGCCGCTTGCAGCGGAAAGCGTGAATAAACCCCTGCAACTGTCAATGTCCCTTAATCTGAGCGGCACTGGCGCGTTCTCGGTAGTGCCATTGGGCCGTAACAGTGAAATGACGCTGAATAGCGACTGGCCGCATCCGGGGTTTATGGGCGATTTCCTGCCTGAAAAACGGGAAGTGAGCGCCAGTGGTTTTCAGGCACACTGGCAAAGTAGCTGGTTTGCCAACAATCTGGACAGTAAAGTGCGCGATAACATCAGGCTTGCCGCCAGCAACGACTGGGTTCTGCCTGCATTTAGCGTCAATATCGCCACACCAGCGGATCAGTACCAATTAACTGACAGGGCTGTGAAGTATGCCGTGTTATTGATTGTACTGACATTTCTTGCGTTCTTTGTTTTTGAAAGCTTAACCGCGCGGCAGATGCACCCCATGCAGTACATGCTGGTTGGGCTGTCGCTGGTGATGTTCTATCTGGTGCTGCTGGCCTTGTCTGAACATACCGGATTTACGCTCGCCTGGATCATTGCCAGCCTTCTCGGCGCATTGCTGAATGGGATCTATCTGCAGGGTGTGATGCGAAGCTGGCGCGCTAGTTTACTGTTTACCGCCGCGCTGCTATTGCTGGATGGCGTGATGTGGGGGTTACTGAATTCAGAGGATAACGCGCTACTGCTTGGCACAGGCGTCTTGTTTGTGGCGCTAAGCACGGTAATGTTCCTGACGCGTAAACTCGACTGGTACAGGTTGTCGACGGGCAGAAAAAAGACGAATGAGCCTGTCGCGGATGCTGAAGACGCATTACGTATCTGGAAATAAAAAAAGCGGCGCTGAGCGCCGCTTTTTCGTCTTTATTCACTTATTCCTGCAAATCGCCGCAGAAACGGTAACCTTCGCCATGGATGGTGGCGATGATTTCCGGCGTATCCGGGGTCGATTCAAAATGTTTGCGAATGCGACGAATGGTCACATCCACAGTACGGTCGTGCGGTTTCAGCTCGCGACCGGTCATTTTTTTCAGCAGTTCTGCGCGGGACTGAATTTTGCCAGGATTTTCGCAGAAGTGCAGCATCGCGCGGAATTCGCTGCGCGGCAGCTTATACTGCTCACCGTTCGGGCTGACCAGCGAACGGCTGTTGATATCCAGTTCCCAGCCATTGAATTTGTAGCTATCGACGCTGCGGCGTTCTTCGCTAACCGTGCCCAGGTTCATGGTACGGGACAGCAGATTGCGCGCACGGATAGTCAGTTCGCGTGGGTTGAACGGTTTGGTGATGTAGTCGTCTGCGCCAATTTCGAGGCCCAGAATTTTATCGACTTCGTTATCACGCCCTGTCAGGAACATCAGCGCCACATCCGCTTGTTCGCGTAATTCACGCGCCAGCAGCAGGCCGTTTTTGCCTGGCAGGTTGATATCCATAATCACCAGATTGATATCATTGTCCGAAAGGATCTGATGCATTTCAGCGCCATCAGTCGCTTCAAAGACATCGTAGCCTTCTGCTTCGAAAATGCTTTTTAACGTGTTGCGTGTTACCAACTCGTCTTCAACAATAAGAATGTGCGGGGTCTGCATGTTTGCTACCTAAATTGCCAACTAAATCGAAACAGGAAGTACAAAAGTCCCTGACCAGCCTGGTGCATGTAGAAAATTAACATGACGGCGTAACATGACTAAAGTACGTATTGCGTTCTTGATGCACTTTCCATCAACGTCAACAACATCATTAGCTTGGTCGTGGGTACTATCCCTCTGAACCCGACAGTGTCAAAAACGGCTGTCATCCTAACCATTTTAACAGCAACATAACAGGCTAAGACGTAAATGACACCCAATAAAACTACGCTTCGTTGACATATATCAAGTTCAATTGTAGCACGTTAACAGTTTAGCGAAATCATGATAGCTAATTGCTAGCGTTTATTACAATTCTACAATAAACCAACTAGTTGCGAATATTAATTGATAAACACGACGAATCCAACACTATGGCAAGAACCTGTATTAAAATGCCATGAATAAACATAGGGATAAGTCCCTTCTGTTAACATCTTAGCAGGTAATATCACGCGTAAACAGTTTAGCTTTTTTTAACCGTTATCAGGGGCTAAATCAGTGATTCCTGTTACAAAATTGTAAATTCGTGACGCGTAATATGCTGACATTGGTCATATATTGACGCGTGACTTCAGTAAAACAGAGAAGGTCAAATGAAGCTGGCAGTTGTGCTTGTTTCCCCTGCCCGAGCCGAAAATGTCGGTGCGGCAGCCCGGGCGATGAAAACCATGGGGTTTAGCGACTTACGTATTGTCGACAGCGATGCGCACAGACAGGAGGGGGCGCGCCGTGTTGCGCACGGCTCTGGCGATATCCTTGATAATGCTAGAACTTATTCGACGCTGGCTGACGCGCTGGCCGATGTTTCGTTTACGATTGCGACCACTGCGCGCAGCAGAGCAAAGTTCCATTACTACGCGACGCCTGTGGAACTGGTTCCGCTTTTAGAAGAAAAAAGCACTTGGCTTAGCACCGCGGCGCTGGTTTTCGGGCGGGAAGATTCGGGGCTGACAAATGAAGAGCTGGCATTAGCGGATATTTTAACCGGTGTGCCCATGGTGGCGGATTATCCTTCCCTTAATCTGGGGCAGGCGGTGATGGTTTACTGCTATCAATTAGCGTCGTTAATGCAACATGCTCCTGAAGGAGTAGCCCAGGTTGATGGTAATCAACTGCGGGCGCTGCGATTACGGGTACATGCTTTGCTGGAAAAATTAGCGGTTGCGGACGATATCAAAATGGCCGACTGGCTGGATCAACGTCTGGGGCTGCTGGCACAACGCGACACTGCCATGTTGCATCGATTGCTCCATGATATTGAAAAAAAATTGACCGAGTAAGCTGCTGTGATAAGTTTATTTTATAGTTAAAGTCACTGCGAGAGAAGGCCGTCCTGGTCTGAACAGGTTGTTTGGTAATCAAGTTTTAGCGTAGTTGCAACTGTTTAAAAAACAACCAAAATGAAAAATAAATTGACTTAAGCAGGCAGATACTTTAACCAATAGAGGATACAGCACAGACAGATAACAATGACAGAGCACACAACATCCATGACACGCATCAGCACGATTATCACCATTACAACCATCACCATTACCACAGGTAACGGTGCGGGCTGACGCGTACAGGAAACACAGAAAAAAGCCCGCACCTGAACAGTGCGGGCTTTTTTTTCGACCAAAGATCAAGGGGTAAAACCATGCGAGTCTTGAAGTTCGGCGGTACATCAGTGGCAAATGCGGAACGGTTTCTGCGTGTTGCCGACATCCTGGAAAGCAATGCCAGGCAGGGGCAGGTAGCAACCGTACTCTCTGCCCCGGCGAAAATCACTAATCACCTGGTTGCGATGATCGAAAAAACGATCGGTGGCCAGGATGCATTACCGAATATCAGCGACGCTGAACGTATTTTTGCTGAACTTCTGCAAGGACTGGCGGATGCGCAACCAGGTTTCCCCCTCGCACAGTTAAAAGCCTTTGTTGAACAAGAGTTCGCGCAGATCAAACACGTTCTGCACGGTATTAGCTTGTTGGGGCAGTGCCCGGACAGCATTAACGCCGCGCTTATCTGCCGCGGTGAGAAATTATCCATAGCCATCATGGCGGGTTTGCTCGAAGCGCGCGGACATAAAGTGAGTGTGATCGATCCGGTTGAGAAGTTACTCGCCGTTGGTCACTACCTCGAATCGACCGTTGATATTGCCGAATCCACTCGGCGTATCGCCGCCAGCCGTATCCCGCAGGATCATATGGTGTTGATGGCGGGGTTTACCGCCGGCAACGAGAAAGGTGAACTGGTCGTGTTGGGCCGTAATGGTTCTGATTACTCTGCAGCAGTGTTAGCGGCCTGCCTGCGTGCTGATTGTTGCGAGATCTGGACGGATGTTGATGGGGTTTATACCTGCGATCCGCGACAGGTGCCGGACGCCAGGTTACTGAAGTCGATGTCGTATCAGGAGGCCATGGAGCTCTCTTATTTCGGCGCTAAAGTTCTTCACCCCCGCACTATCACCCCTATCGCCCAGTTCCAAATCCCTTGCCTGATTAAAAACACCGGAAACCCGCAAGCGCCTGGCACGCTTATCGGCGCGACGTCGGATGAAGACGGTCTGCCGGTAAAAGGGATCTCCAACCTGAATAATATGGCGATGTTCAGCGTTTCCGGTCCGGGTATGAAAGGTATGGTCGGCATGGCAGCGCGCGTATTTGCAGCGATGTCGCGCTCCGGTATTTCGGTCGTGCTGATCACGCAGTCCTCTTCTGAGTACAGCATCAGTTTCTGCGTACCGCAATCGGATTGCGTTCGCGCTCAGCGCGCCATGAACGAGGAGTTTTACCTGGAGTTAAAAGAAGGCCTGCTGGAACCGCTGGCAGTGATGGAGCGTCTGGCGATCATCTCTGTTGTCGGCGACGGTATGCGTACATTGCGCGGGATCTCTGCCAAATTCTTCGCGGCGCTGGCTCGCGCCAATATCAATATTGTCGCGATTGCACAGGGCTCTTCCGAGCGTTCAATTTCTGTTGTCGTCAGCAATGATGATGCCACTACTGGCGTGCGTGTGACGCATCAAATGTTGTTTAACACCGATCAAGTGATTGAAGTGTTTGTTATCGGCGTCGGGGGCGTGGGCGGTGCGCTGTTGGAACAGATCAAACGCCAGCAGACCTGGCTGAAGAACAAGCATATCGACTTACGCGTTTGCGGCGTGGCGAACTCCAGGGCGTTGCTGACTAACGTACACGGTCTGGATCTGGATAATTGGCGTGAAGAGTTGGCTGCCGCGAAAGAGCCTTTCAATCTGGGGCGCTTGATCCGCCTGGTGAAAGAGTATCACCTGCTTAACCCGGTGATTGTGGATTGTACTTCGCACCAGGCCGTGGCCGATCAATATGCCGACTTCCTGCGTGAAGGTTTCCACGTGGTAACGCCGAACAAAAAAGCCAACACCTCGTCAATGGATTACTATCATCAGCTGCGTCGCGCAGCGGAGAAATCCCGTCGTAAATTCCTGTATGACACCAACGTTGGTGCGGGTCTGCCGGTGATTGAAAACCTGCAAAATCTGCTCAATGCTGGCGACGAATTACAGCATTTCTCCGGCATTCTCTCCGGTTCCCTGTCGTTTATCTTCGGCAAGCTGGATGAGGGAATGAGCCTGTCGGCAGCGACCAACATGGCACGCGAGATGGGCTATACCGAACCGGATCCGCGAGACGATCTTTCCGGCCAGGACGTGGCGCGTAAGCTCTTGATTCTGGCTCGCGAAACGGGCCGTGAGCTGGAACTGGCGGATATTGTGATTGAACCGGTATTACCTGCCACTTTTGATGATTCCGGTGATGTTGAGAGTTTTATGGGGCGTTTGCCGCAGCTTGATGATGCGTTTGCAGCGCGTGTAGCAAAAGCCCGTGATGCAGGCAAAGTTCTGCGTTATGTTGGCAATATTGAGGAAGACGGTACCTGCCGGGTGAAGATTGCCGAAGTTGATGGTAACGATCCGCTGTTCAAAGTGAAAAATGGCGAGAATGCGCTGGCATTCTACAGCCATTACTATCAACCGCTTCCGCTGGTATTACGCGGTTACGGTGCGGGTAATGATGTGACGGCGGCGGGTGTGTTCGCCGACCTGCTCCGCACCCTGTCATGGAAGTTAGGAGTCTGAGATGGTAAAGGTTTATGCTCCGGCCTCCAGTGCCAATATGAGCGTGGGTTTTGATGTACTTGGTGCTGCCGTAACGCCCGTTGATGGCACCTTGTTGGGCGACACCGTTTCGGTGGAAGCGGCGGATCATTTTAGTCTGCAAAATCTCGGTCGCTTTGCCAGCAAATTGCCGAGTGAGCCCCGGGAAAATATCGTCTATCAATGCTGGGAGCTGTTCTGCCGGGAGATTGGTAAGTCGGTTCCGGTGGCGATGACGCTGGAAAAGAATATGCCGATTGGCTCCGGTCTGGGCTCCAGCGCGTGTTCGGTCGTTGCCGCATTGGTGGCAATGAACGAGTTTTGCGGGAAACCGCTGGGTGATACCCGGATGCTGGCGCTGATGGGTGAACTGGAAGGGCGCATTTCCGGCAGTGTGCATTATGATAACGTCGCGCCCTGTTTCCTCGGCGGTATGCAACTGATGATCGAGGAAAGCGGCATTATCAGCCAGCAAGTGCCAGGCTTTGATGAGTGGTTATGGGTGCTTGCCTATCCGGGCATTAAAGTCTCGACAGCGGAAGCCCGGGCAATTTTGCCGGCACAGTATCGCCGTCAGGACTGTATTGCTCATGGTCGTCATCTGGCAGGCTTTATTCACGCTTGCTACAGCCGTCAGCCAGGTCTGGCGGCAAAATTAATGAAAGACGTGATTGCCGAACCATACCGCATGAAATTGCTGCCGGGGTTTGACCAGGCACGGCAGGCCGTGGCGGATATCGGCGCTGTGGCGTGCGGGATCTCCGGTTCCGGCCCAACGTTATTTGCACTGTGTGACAAACCGGACACGGCCCAACGCGTGGCTGACTGGCTGGGTAAACACTATCTGCAAAATCAGGAAGGCTTCGTTCATATTTGCCGGCTGGATACGGCGGGCGCACGAGTAGTGGGATAACCAATGAAACTCTACAATTTAAAAGATCACAACGAGCAGGTCAGCTTTGCGCAGGCCGTCACCCAAGGGCTTGGCAAAAATCAGGGGCTGTTTTTCCCTCACGATTTACCGGAATTCAACCTGACGGAAATTGACGAGATGCTGAATCAGGATTTTGTCACCCGTAGCGCGAAAATCCTCGCTGCCTATATCGGTGATGAAATCCCTCAGGATGCGCTGGAAGCACGTGTTCGTGCGGCTTTTGCCTTCCCGGCGCCGGTGCGTTCGGTTGAAAGCGATGTGGGCTGCCTGGAACTCTTCCACGGGCCGACTCTGGCGTTCAAAGACTTTGGTGGGCGTTTTATGGCGCAGATGCTGAGCGCCATCAGCGGCGATAAACCAGTCACTATTTTGACCGCAACGTCAGGGGATACCGGAGCGGCGGTGGCGCATGCATTCTATGGCATGAAAAACGTCCGCGTTGTTATCCTCTATCCACAGGGCAAAATCAGCCCATTGCAGGAAAAACTGTTCTGCACGCTGGGCGGTAATATCGAAACGGTCGCTGTTGATGCGGACTTCGATGCCTGCCAGGCTCTGGTAAAACAGGCTTTTGACGATGAAGAGTTGAAAGCGGCGCTGGGGCTGAACTCAGCGAACTCGATCAACATTAGCCGTTTGCTGGCGCAGATTTGTTACTACTTTGAAGCGGTTGCACAACTGCCTCAGGAAGCGCGCAACCAACTGGTTGTCTCTGTCCCCAGCGGTAACTTCGGTGATTTGACCGCCGGCCTGCTGGCAAAATCCCTCGGCCTGCCGATCAAACGCTTTATTGCAGCGACCAATAGCAACGACACGGTTCCACGCTTCCTGAAAGAGGGTGAGTGGAAGCCAAAAGCGACCCAGGCCACGTTGTCTAACGCTATGGACGTCAGCCAACCCAATAACTGGCCGCGCGTCGAAGAGTTGTTCCGCCGTAAAATCTGGCGTCTCAATGAGTTGGGCTATGCCGCAGTGGATGATGAAACCACCAAAGCCACGATGCGTGAGCTGCAGGGCAAAGGCTATATTTCCGAGCCGCATGCGGCCATCGCCTATCGTGCGCTGCGCGATCAATTGAATCCGGGAGAATACGGTCTGTTCCTTGGGACTGCGCACCCGGCGAAGTTTAAAGAGAGCGTAGAGGAGATCCTGGGGGAACCGTTAGCGCTGCCAAAAGAACTGGCGGACCGCGCGGACCTGCCGCTGTTGTCCCATCAGTTGCCTGCGGATTTTGCGGCATTACGTCAGTTAATGATGCGTAACGCGTAATTTCTCTGTTTCCCCCCTGTACTGGCGGGGGAAATGGGGAGAAATTATGTAGAGATCTGGCAGGGAAAAAGCAGAAATTCCCAATAAATGCGCAGGGTTAGAGAATAGGATTGCGCCAATAACAACGCAGGCTGGCGTTACGTAATCTCCTCACATCGGCCCACTACGGGCTGGATGATGCAAAGGAGTAACCTATGTTGAAACCTGTAATGTTAGCGCTTTCCATGATGTTGGTGGCTCCCCTTGCGGTTCAGGCCGCAGAAATCACGCTTGTGCCGGCAGTGAAACTGCAAATTGGCGACCGTGACAATAGCGGTCACTACTGGGATGGTGACCACTGGCGCGATCACAGTTGGTGGAAAAAACACTACGAATGGCGTGAAAACCGCTGGCAACCGCACGGCCACTTTGACGATCGTCGTGATGATCCCCGCGATCACCACGATGACCACCGTGGCGACCCGGAGCAGGAGTGGCAGCGCCACCCGTAACCTTTATCACCCTCTCCCGACCGGGAGAGGGTAACTTTTACTGTTCGTGGCGCTTAAACACCATTTCGCCTGTTACCGAAGCCTCTTCATCAAAGAAATAACCTTCGCTGTTGAATCCGGTTAACTGCTCAGGCTTCGTTAAACGATGCTCAATGATGTAACGGCTCATCAGGCCGCGCGCTTTCTTGGCATAGAAACTGATCACCTTAAATTTACCGTTCTTTTCATCAAGGAATACGGGCTTAATCAGCTGCGCATTCAGTTTTTGCGTTTTAACGGAACGGAAGTACTCATCAGAAGCCAGGTTCACCACCACGTTGTCGCCTTGCGCAGCAACCGCTTCATTGAGTTTGTTAGTGATCACATCGCCCCAGAATGAGTACAGATCTTTGCCTTTGGCGTTCTCGAGATGGATGCCCATTTCCAGGCGATAAGGTTGCATGAGATCCAACGGACGTAGCACGCCATATAAGCCAGACAGCATCCGCAGATGCTGCTGCGCGAAGTCGAAATCCGCGTCGCTGAATGTTTCAGCCTGAAGCCCGGTGTAGACATCGCCTTTAAAAGCCAGGATCGCCTGGCGGGCGTTATCCGGCGTGAAGTCTGGCTGCCAGTCATGAAAGCGGGTGGCGTTCAGGTCGGCCAGTTTATCGCTGATGCCCATCAACGTTTTGATTTGCGGCGCAGAGAGTTTGCGCGCGATCTTAATCAGTTGCTGCGAATAATCCAGCAGCTCCGGCTGCGTATAACGCGTAGTCGCCAGCGGGCTTTGGTAGTCGAGTGTTTTAGCAGGTGAAATTAAAATCAGCATACTCAGTCCTTGCTGTGCGAGAAATTTCCGCTGACTTTAGCAAAAAAAAGAACAAACTTGATCGATAGTTGCGATTAGCGCTACGAACGGGGAATGTCATCCCAGGCGCCTGGCGCCAGTTGCCGGTTAATATCCGGGTAGCGCTTGGGATCAAACACTGGCATGACGCCCAGCTTGCGCTGGCGCATATAATCGCGAGCCAGCAGCCTCACCACCGGGGACAGGAGCAGAATCGCAGTCAGATTGATCATCGCCATCAGCGCCATCACCACATCTGCAACGTGCCAGATCAGCGGCACGTTGATCACCGCGCCCAGTAACACCATCACCATGACACAGGTACGTAGCAGCAGGATATTTCGTCGGCTGTTGCGCCGCAGGAAGACAAGGTTATTTTCCGCGTAGATGTAATTGGCGACGATGGAAGTCAGAGCAAACAGAATCACGATAAGCGCCACAAAACCCGCGCCCCAGCCACCGGTGAGCGATACCATGGCCTGTTGCATTAACTGAATGCCGCCGTACGTGTCAGTGGCCGGGGTGACGCCTGCCAGTAATAGCACCAGTGCGCTGGCGGTGCACACCAGGAAGGTATCCGTTAATACGCCAATCATCTGTACTATGCCTTGCGCAGCGGGGTGCGGCGGCCATGATGCCGCGGCTGCGGCGGCATTGGGTGATGACCCCATGCCCGCCTCATTGGCAAACATACTGCGCTGAAAACCACTGGTGACGGCCTGGCTCAAGGTGTAAGCCATTGTGCCTGTTGCGGCCTCCTGCCAGCCAAAAGCGCTTTTAATGATGGTGATAAAGACCCCAGGCAGCAGATTCGCGTGCCAGAGACTGATGCCAAAGCCCATGATAATCCACGTAAACGCCATTATCGGCACCATCCATTGCGTTAACCGGGCTACGCCTCTCAGACCTTTAACGATAAACAGGAAAGAGAATGCGGCCAGCAATGGACCGGTAATAAATCCCGGCACCTGCCAGGCATAGTGTATGGCGCGTGCGACAGCGCTGGATTGAATGGTATTAAATACCAGCCCATAGGTAAGCAGCAGAAAAACAGAGAACAGCACGCCCATCCAGCGCATGCCCAGCCCTCGTTCCATGTACCACGCCGGTCCTCCGCGTAGCTGGTGGCTGGCATCCCGCTCCTTGTAGAGCTGCGCCAGCGAGCACTCAGCAAAACTGGTTGCCATGCCGATGATGGCGGAAACCCACATCCAAAAAATAGCACCAGGGCCACCTGTGGTAAGGGCAAACGCGACGCCCGCAAGGTTACCGCTGCCCAACCGCGTCGCCAGACTGAGGCATAATGCCTGATACGAAGAGAGCGTGCCGGGTTGCAATAAGCGACTGCTTTTCAGACTTAGCCCAAAGTCCGTGATAAAGCGAAAGGGAACAAACCGGGTGCGAAGCAAAAACCAGATACCCGCTGCCGCCAGCAGGTAAACCATTAAGGAGCCCCAGAGTATTTCGCTGATAAATGAGAAAAATTCTGGCATTAACGTCCCTCTTGTTGATGCCGGTAATCTGGTCCTGCAGCCTGTTGCAGGCGATGAATCCACTGAGTTTACCATACAATATTCACAGCATTGTCTGCGGTTGCGCTCACAGTGCGTCGTGATATCATCGGGGCAGACCGGTTACATCCCCCTAACTAGTATACTCGTCATACTTCTCGTTCAGGTGCGCTGGCTGCGTTTGTGATTCCGGGTTTCCGGATGACGAATGCGCTGTTGGTCTTAACGTGATTTATTCAGGGTATCGTTTAAAGAGAAACATTATCATGACGGATAAATTGACCTCCCTGCGTCAGTACACAACAGTCGTGGCTGATACCGGAGACATCGCGGCAATGAAGCTTTACCAGCCGCAGGATGCAACAACCAACCCTTCTCTGATCCTTGGCGCTGCTCAAATCCCGGAATACCGCAAGCTGATTGATGATGCGGTGGCGTGGGCGCGTAGCCAGAGCAGCGATCGTGCGCAGCAGGTGGTTGACGCGACGGATAAGCTGGCGGTGAACATTGGTCTGGAAATCCTGAAACTGATCCCTGGTCGTATTTCTACTGAAGTTGACGCCCGTCTCTCTTATGACACCGAAGCCTCTATCGCGAAAGCGAAACGTCTGATCAAAATGTACAACGATGCTGGCATCAGCAACGATCGTATTCTGATCAAACTGGCCTCCACCTGGCAGGGTATTCGCGCGGCTGAGCAACTGGAAAAAGAAGGCATCAACTGTAACCTGACGCTGCTGTTCTCTTTCGCCCAGGCGCGTGCCTGTGCTGAAGCGGGCGTTTTCCTGATTTCTCCGTTTGTCGGCCGTATTCTTGACTGGTACAAAGCCAATACCGATAAGAAAGAGTATGTGCCGGCCGAAGATCCGGGCGTGGTTTCCGTAACCGAAATTTATCAGTACTACAAACAACACGGCTATGAAACCGTGGTGATGGGCGCAAGCTTCCGTAATACTGGCGAAATCATTGAACTGGCGGGCTGTGACCGTCTGACTATTGCTCCGGCATTGCTGAAAGAGCTGTCTGAAAGCGCGGGCAGCCTTGAACGTAAACTGGCGTACACCGGCGACGTGAAAGCACGTCCGGAGCGTATCACCGAAGCGGAATTCCTGTGGCAGCATAACCAGGATCCGATGGCGGTAGACAAACTGGCGGACGGTATCCGCAAGTTTGCCGTTGACCAGGAAAAACTGGAAAAAATGGTTGGCGACCTGCTGTAATCCTCATGCGTGGCCGGGTTCCGGTCACGCTTACTTTTCTCCGCTCTGTTTGACTCTCCCCTCAGCGTGTATCATTTCCGTATATCTCGGTTTTTTTGAACGGAATGAATATGGACACACTACGCATTGGTTTGGTTTCTGTTTCCGATCGCGCCTCCAGCGGCGTTTATCAGGACAAAGGCATCCCCGCTCTGGAAGAATGGCTGGCGAGCGCGTTAACCACGCCTTTTCACATTGAAACCCGCCTGATCCCCGATGAGCAGAGCATCATTGAACAAACCCTGTGTGAACTGGTTGATGAAATGAGCTGCCATCTGGTGCTGACCACGGGCGGAACCGGGCCCGCGCGTCGTGATGTAACGCCGGATGCGACGCTGGCAGTTGCCGATCGCGAAATGCCGGGGTTCGGTGAACAGATGCGGCAGATCAGCCTTCATTTTGTGCCAACCGCGATTCTTTCCCGCCAGGTGGGGGTTATTCGTAAACAGGCGCTGATTCTCAATTTACCCGGCCAGCCGAAGTCCATCAAAGAGACGCTGGAAGGCGTCAAAGCAGAAAACGGCGAAGTGAAGGTGCCTGGTATTTTTGCGAGTGTACCGTATTGTGTACAGCTGCTTGACGGGCCTTATGTGGAGACCAATGCGCAAGTTGTAGCATCTTTCCGTCCTAAAAGCGCAAGGCGCGAAACATTATCCTAAAAAATGGGATTGTATGACATAAGTGATGCCAGTGCTGGAGTGTTGATTTATTTACGATATAGTAATTTTTAATTTACATCGTGCGTAATAATTAAATCAGCACTTCCTCTTTACAAATGGTTGATTATGTCAAATTACACTCGCCCACTGAACAGACAGGACTATAAAACTCTGACCCTTGCCGCACTTGGTGGCGCGCTGGAGTTTTACGACTTCATTATCTTCGTCTTCTTCGCCGCGGTTGTTGGCGAGCTCTTCTTTCCTGCTGATATACCGGAATGGCTGCGCCAGGTACAAACCTTCGGTATTTTTGCCGCAGGTTACCTGGCGCGTCCGCTCGGCGGTATTGTGATGGCGCACTTTGGCGATTTAGTCGGGCGTAAAAAGATGTTTACCCTGAGTATCCTGCTGATGGCGCTGCCGACGCTGGCGATTGGTTTACTGCCAACCTATGCCTCTATGGGGATCCTCGCGCCATTATTACTGCTGCTGATGCGCGTTTTGCAGGGCGCGGCTATTGGCGGTGAAGTGCCGGGGGCGTGGGTGTTCGTTGCTGAACACGTTCCGGCGCGGCGCATTGGCATTGCCTGTGGGACGCTGACTGCTGGGTTGACGGTGGGGATCCTGCTGGGTTCGGTCGTGGCGACGCTGGTGAATACCAGCATGACGCAGCAAGGGATCCACGATGGCGGATGGCGTATTCCGTTCCTGCTCGGCGGGGCGTTTGGTCTGGTAGCGATGTACCTGCGCCGCTGGTTGCAGGAAACACCGATTTTCCTCGAGATGCAACAACGCAAAGCGTTAGCGCAGGAGCTCCCGGTGAAATCTGTTGTGCTGAAGCATAAGAAAGCGGTGGTGGTCAGCATGCTACTGACCTGGCTGCTATCCGCCGGGATTGTGGTTGTGATCCTGATGTCGCCGGTGTGGCTGCAAAAACAGTACGGGCTTGCTCCGGCACTGACTTTACAAGCGAACAGCGTCGCTACCGTTATGCTGTGTTTCGGTTGCCTTGCCGCCGGACTGCTGGTGGATCGTGTTGGCGCCAGCCGCACCTTTATTGTCGGGAGCATTCTGCTCGCCTGCTCCAGCTGGTTTTTCTACCATCTGGTTGGCCCCCATCCTGAATACCTGTTTTTGCTTTATGGGTTGGTCGGGCTGTGTGTCGGCGTGGTGGGCGCGGTGCCTTTTGTGATGGTACGTGCATTCCCTGCGGAGGTCCGTTTCACGGGCATTTCCTTCTCTTACAATGTTTCCTACGCCATTTTTGGCGGGCTGACGCCGATTGCGGTAACCATGTTGATGGGCGTCTCGCCAATGGCTCCTGCCTGGTATGTGTTGGCGCTATCGCTAATGGGGCTGGCACTGGGGATCTGGTTGCGCCAGGATCTCTACCATGAAGATCGTATTGCAGGGCCTACAGTACAGCAGTCATAAAAAAACGGAGCCGCAGGGCTCCGTTCTTATTCATACGATTGCATGACAAATCAGTGTTTTTCACCAATCGGCAATACGGTACGGTCAAACTGTTCGTTGAGCACTTCGCCCATTGCCAGATAAATGGCGCTGGCGCCACATACCAGACCGATCCAGCCAGCGACGTGGACGATGCTTTCGTTATCAGCCAGGTGACCCACAGCCAGCAGAGCAAACAGTACGGTCAGGCTCAGGAACACGAACTGCAGCATGCGCGCGCCTTTCAGGGTGCCAAAGAACATAAACAGCGTGAACACACCCCAAATGCCCAGATAAACGCCCAGGAAGTGGCCGTTCGCCGCATCCGCCAGCCCCATTTTCGGCAGCAGCAGGATAGCAACCAGCGTCAGCCAGAAAGAGCCGTAAGAGGTGAATGCGGTTAAACCAAAGGTGTTGCCTTTTTTGAATTCAAGAAGGCCAGCGAAAATTTGTGCAATACCACCATAGAAAATGCCCATAGCCAGGATAATGCCATCCAGCGGGAACATGCCAATATTGTGCAGGTTAAGCAGAATAGTGGTCATGCCGAAGCCCATTAAGCCCAGCGGAGCCGGATTAGCCAACTTAGTGTTGCCCATAATTCCTCAAAATAAATCAATTTGAATGGTGAAATGAAAAGTCCCCGCATCACTATTGAGGAAGCGAGGCGCGGCATCATAATTAGCGCCAATAAGCCTGTCTATGATCTGAACAGGTGGAAATTAAAAAATTTTTTATCCCTCCCCCTTGATGCGTGACGTTACGACCCCATCTTGTAGTCAACCGCAGTATGTGGGCCTGAAAAAAAACGATACTGGGCAGTTGAAACCGCACGTTTCGCCCTTATTACAGGTTCACAACCACATGTTGACCGAATTTTTAGTGGAGACGTTTAGATGGGTAAAATTATTGGTATCGACCTGGGTACTACCAACTCTTGTGTAGCGATTATGGATGGCACTCAGGCACGTGTGCTGGAGAACGCAGAGGGCGACCGCACCACACCTTCTATCATTGCCTACACACAGGATGGCGAAACTCTGGTGGGTCAGCCGGCTAAACGTCAGGCAGTGACGAACCCGCAAAACACCCTGTTTGCGATCAAACGCCTGATTGGCCGTCGCTTCCAGGACGAAGAAGTTCAGCGTGATGAATCCATCATGCCGTACAAAATCATTGCTGCCGACAACGGCGACGCATGGCTTGACGTAAAAGGCACCAAAATGGCGCCGCCGCAGATTTCTGCGGAAGTCCTGAAAAAAATGAAGAAAACCGCGGAAGATTACCTGGGTGAGCCGGTAACTGAAGCTGTTATCACCGTTCCGGCTTACTTTAACGATGCGCAGCGTCAGGCGACCAAAGACGCCGGCCGTATCGCAGGTCTGGAAGTCAAACGTATCATTAACGAACCGACCGCGGCGGCACTGGCTTACGGTCTGGATAAAGAAACCGGTAACCGTACCATTGCGGTATACGACCTGGGTGGCGGTACGTTCGATATCTCTATCATCGAAATCGATGATGTTGACGGTGAAAAAACCTTCGAAGTTCTGGCAACCAACGGTGATACCCACCTGGGTGGTGAAGACTTCGACAGCCGTCTGATTAACTACCTGGTGGAAGAGTTTAAGAAAGATCAGGGTATCGATCTGCGTAACGATCCGCTGGCGATGCAGCGTCTGAAAGAAGCTGCAGAAAAAGCGAAAATCGAGCTCTCTTCTGCACAGCAGACCGATGTGAACCTGCCGTATATCACTGCAGATGCAACCGGTCCGAAACACATGAACATCAAAGTGACTCGTGCGAAACTGGAAAGCCTGGTGGAAGACCTGGTAAACCGTTCCATCGAGCCGCTGAAAGTTGCACTGCAGGATGCTGGTCTGTCTGTTTCCGACATTCACGACGTGATCCTGGTCGGTGGTCAGACGCGTATGCCGATGGTGCAGAAAAAAGTTGCCGAATTCTTCGGTAAAGAGCCGCGTAAAGACGTGAACCCGGACGAAGCTGTTGCTATCGGTGCTGCGGTTCAGGGCGGTGTTTTGACGGGTGAAGTGAAAGACGTTCTGCTGCTGGACGTTACCCCGCTGTCGCTGGGTATCGAAACCATGGGCGGCGTAATGACTGCGCTGATCAACAAAAACACCACCATCCCGACCAAGCACAGCCAGGTGTTCTCTACTGCGGAAGACAACCAGTCTGCGGTAACCATCCATGTGCTGCAGGGTGAGCGTAAACGTGCGTCTGATAACAAATCGCTGGGTCAGTTCAACCTCGATGGCATCAACCCTGCTCCGCGCGGTATGCCGCAGATTGAAGTCACCTTCGATATCGATGCCGATGGTATTCTGCATGTCTCTGCAAAAGACAAGAACACCAACCGCGAACAGAAAATCACCATCAAAGCCTCTTCTGGTCTGAATGAAGAAGAGATCGCGAAAATGGTGCGTGAGGCAGAAGCGAACGCTGAGTCCGATCGTAAGTTCGAGGAACTGGTGCAAACCCGTAACCAGGGTGACCATCTGCTGCACAGCACGCGTAAGCAGGTTGAAGAAGCGGGCGACAAACTGCCGGCAGAAGACAAGACTGCTATCGAGTCTGCACTGAGCGCGCTGGAAACGGCACTGAAAGGTGAAGACAAAGCTGATATCGAAGCGAAAATGCAGGCGCTGGCGCAGGTTTCCCAGAAATTACTGGAAATCGCACAGCAGCAGCACGCACAGCAGCAAGCAGGTGCTGATGCTTCCGCGAACAACGCGAAAGATGACGATGTTGTTGACGCCGAGTTCGAAGAAGTAAAAGACAAAAAATAATCGCCCTTATGCAGGGTAGATAACCAGCACGGGCGTCGGAGTTCTCTCCACGCCCGTGCTCGTATGTTAAGGGGCAGATAAACCGATGGCGAAGCAAGATTATTACGAGATTTTAGGCGTTCCGAAAACAGCGGAAGAGCGTGAAATCAAAAAGGCGTACAAACGCCTGGCCATGAAATATCACCCGGACCGCAATCAGGGCGATAAAGAGGCCGAAGCCAAATTTAAAGAGATCAAAGAAGCCTACGAAATCCTGACCGATGCCCAAAAACGTGCGGCTTACGATCAGTATGGCCATGCGGCATTTGAGCAGGGCGGTGGCGGCGGTGGATTCGGCGGCGGCGGTTTTGGCGGCGGCGCGGATTTCAGCGATATTTTCGGCGATGTGTTCGGCGATATCTTCGGCGGTGGCCGTGGTCGCCAGCGCGCGGCACGGGGTGCTGACCTGCGCTATAACATGGACTTAACGCTGGAAGAAGCGGTCCGTGGCGTCACAAAAGAGATCCGCATTCCGACTCTGGAAGAGTGCGATGTTTGTCATGGTAGCGGCGCGAAAGCAGGCACACAGCCGCAGACCTGTCCGACCTGTCATGGTTCCGGCCAGGTGCAGATGCGTCAGGGCTTCTTTGCTGTGCAGCAAACCTGTCCGCATTGCCAGGGGCGCGGTACGCTGATCAAAGATCCATGCAACAAGTGCCATGGTCATGGTCGTGTAGAAAAATCCAAAACCCTGTCCGTTAAAATCCCGGCAGGTGTCGATACCGGCGATCGTATTCGTTTGAGCGGTGAAGGCGAAGCGGGTGAACACGGTGCGCCAGCAGGCGATTTGTACGTTCAGGTACAGGTGAAACAGCACCCGATTTTCGAACGTGAAGGTAACAACCTGTACTGCGAAGTGCCGATCAATTTTGCTATGGCGGCGCTGGGCGGTGAGATTGAAGTACCGACGCTGGACGGTCGCGTGAAGCTGAAAGTGCCAAGCGAAACCCAAACGGGCAAACTGTTCCGTATGCGTGCCAAAGGTGTGAAATCTGTACGCGGCGGCGCACAGGGCGATTTACTGTGTCGGGTCGTCGTAGAAACGCCAGTCGGTCTGAATGAGAAACAGAAACAACTGTTGAAAGATCTGCAAGATAGCTTTGGTGGTCCGACGGGTGAACATAACAGCCCGCGTTCTAAAAGCTTCTTCGACGGTGTGAAAAAATTCTTTGATGATTTGACGCGTTAAGCGAGATCACCAGATATTTATCAGACCCGGCTTTTGCCGGGTTTTTTTTACGCTTTCTCATTACTCGGAAAAAAGGAATCTATAAGCAATAATAATCTGTTTTTAGCGAAGAGTTGACGAGCGTAAGATAGCTGCCACGACGTTACAGGGATCGGGAGAATAAGATGAAGTTATTACAACGTTTTTTTAACAGTGACGCCTCCGGCGGCATTGTCCTTATCATTGCGGCTGCGCTGGCGATGTTATGCGCCAACCTCGGCGTTACGCAGGATTTATACAACTCTTTTCTACAAATGCCTGTCGAGCTGAAAGTCGGATCGCTGGAAATCAAAAAAGACATGTTGCTGTGGATCAACGACGCGTTGATGGCAGTCTTTTTCCTGATGGTCGGACTGGAAGTGAAATATGAGCTGGTTGAAGGCACGCTTGCCAGCCGTCAGCAGGCGGTTTTCCCCGTCATCGCTGCACTCGGCGGCATGGTTGCACCGGCGCTGATCTTTTTGTTGTTTAATTTTCACAATCCGCTGGCGAGCCACGGCTGGGCAATTCCTACAGCCACAGACATTGCATTTGCCCTCGGTGTGCTTGCCCTGTTGGGGAACCGGGTTCCGCCCGTGCTGAAAGTGTTTCTGATGGCGCTGGCCATCATCGATGATCTCGGAGCGATTATCATCATTGCGCTGTTCTATACCAGCGATCTCTCCACCATGGCGCTGGGTGTGGCTGCTGCTGCTATCGTCGTGTTGGCCATTATGAATGCCCTGAATGTCCGTCGTATTGGCCTCTACATGCTGGTCGGTGTTGTACTTTGGACGGCAGTATTGAAATCCGGCGTGCATGCAACTCTCGCAGGTGTTGTCGTTGGCTTTTTTGTTCCGCTGCGTGAAGAGAAAGGTGTTTCACCCTTACATCAACTGGTGGATGCCATTAATCCGTGGGTGGCATGGCTCATTCTGCCGTTGTTTGCTTTCGCCAATGCGGGCGTTTCCATGGACGGCATGTCGATCTCCGGGCTGGCTGATGTGCTGCCCCTGGGAATTATTGCGGGTCTGGTTATCGGTAAGCCACTCGGTATCTCTATTTTCTGCTGGCTGGCGCTACGTGCAAAACTGGCGAAACTGCCGCAAGGCGCGGTATTCAGTCAAATTATGGCTGTGGGCGTGCTGTGCGGTATTGGTTTTACCATGTCTATCTTTATCTCTTCACTGGCCTTCGGCGATGCACATGCGGAGATGATTGCCTGGAGTAAACTGGGCATTCTCACCGGTTCTGTCATCTCGGCAATACTCGGTTATTGCCTGTTACGTACGCGCATTGCCCGCCCTTAATGCCTGGCGTCGGCAGGGAGTGAATCATCGATGTCTTATATTAATTACAATCATTTGTATTATTTCTGGCATGTTTATCGTGAAGGCTCCGTCGTTGGCGCGGCGGAGGCACTCTGGCTGACGCCGCAAACTATCACCGGGCAGATCAAAGCGCTGGAAGAGCGGTTGCAAGGCAAACTCTTTAAACGTAAGGGGCGTGGGCTGGAGCCGACAGAACTGGGTGAATTGGTGTTTCGCTATGCGGATAAAATGTTCACCCTGAGTCAGGAAATGCTGGATACCATTAATTACCGTAAAGAGTCCAATTTGCTCTTTGATGTGGGGGTCGCCGATGCGCTCTCTAAACGGCTGGTGAGTGGGGTGCTGGACGCTGCCGTACAGGACGGGGAACAAATTCATCTGCGCTGTTTTGAGTCTACCCACGAGCTGCTGCTTGAGCAATTAAGCCAGCATAAACTGGATATGATCATCTCTGATTGCCCAATCGATTCCACGCAACAAGAGGGACTCTTTTCCGTGAAGATTGGTGAATGCAGCGTCAGTTTTTGGTGTTGTAATCCGCCGCCGCAAAAACCATTCCCGTTTTGCCTGGAAGAACGTCGTTTATTGATACCTGGCCGACGCTCCATGCTCGGACGCAAATTGTTGAACTGGTTTAACGTCCAGGGATTACAGGTGGAAATCCTCGGGGAGTTTGACGATGCCGCGTTAATGAAGGCGTTCGGTGCAGCGCATAACGCAATTTTTGTCGCACCATCGCTGTATATTCACGACTTTTATGCGGACGAGCGCATGGTAGAGATAGGGCGGGTGGATAATGTGATGGAGGAGTATCACGCCATTTTCGCGGAACGGATGATCCAGCATCCGGCGGTGCAGCGCATTTGTAATCGAGATTACTCAGGGCTCTTCTCACCGTTACGGAAATAAAAAACCCGCCAGGAGGCGGGTTTTTCACAAAGCCAACAAGCGGGCGATTAAGCCAGTTTGCTGATCTGCGCGGCCAGGTTAGCCTTATGACGCGCTGCTTTGTTTTTGTGGATCAGACCTTTAGCGGCCTGACGATCCACGATCGGTTGCATTTCGTTAAATGCATTCTGCGCAGCGGCTTTGTCGCCAGCTTCAATTGCAGCGTACACTTTCTTGATGAAAGTACGCATCATTGAGCGACGGCTAGCGTTGTGCTTGCGAGCCTTTTCAGACTGAACGGCGCGCTTCTTAGCTGATTTGATATTAGCCAAGGTCCAACTCCCAAATATGATCTATATGGACAATTCAAAGGCCGGGGAATATGCCCTTTTAGCCTTCTTTTGTCAATGGATTTGTGCAAATAAGCGCCGTTAATGCACGACGCTACGTTACGTAGTGATGGCGCAGGATTCTAACAGCTTGCGTGTCGCGAATACAGCTTTTCCACCAGAAAAATCGCTATCAAGGCCAGATTTTCATACCTACAGGACACAGCCTGATGAAATCCTTCTCCTTTCTGCTTTGTTAAGGCAATCGTCGGTTAACGTCGCACGCTGTACAAGGTATAATCCGACGATTTTCACTGTTTTGAGCCAGACATGAAGCTGATACGCGGCATACATAATCTCAGCCAGGCACCGCACGGGTGTGTGCTGACTATTGGTAATTTCGATGGCGTCCACCGTGGCCATCAGGCGTTATTACAAGGGCTTGGCGAAGAAGGCCGTGCTCGTGGGCTACCCGTGGTGGTGATGATTTTTGAACCACAACCGCTGGAACTGTTTGCTGGCGAAAAAGCGCCTGCACGCCTGACGCGTTTGCGGGAAAAGCTGCGTTGGCTGGCGGAATGCGGCGTGGATTACGTGCTGTGCGTGCGTTTCGATCGCCGTTTTGCAGCGCTGACCGCACAAACGTTTGTCAGCGATCTGCTTGTCGATCGTCTTGGCGTGAAATTTCTCGCCGTCGGTGATGATTTCCGCTTTGGCGCTGGTCGCCAGGGGGATTTCTTGTTATTACAGAAAGCGGGCGAGAAGTATGGCTTTGACGTTATCAGCACACAAACCTTTTGTGAAGGCGGTACTCGCGTAAGCAGCACGGCGGTGCGGCAGGCGTTGGCTGACGATAACCTCGAACAAGCTGAAACGTTACTGGGCCATCCTTTCAGCATCTCCGGGCGCGTGGTGCACGGCGATGAGTTGGGGCGGACGATAGGTTTCCCGACGGCGAATTTACCGCTGCGTCGTCAGGTCTCCCCGGTTAAAGGGGTGTATGCGGTAGAAGTGGCTGGACTGGGCGATACTGTCCTTCCCGGCGTTGCCAATATCGGCACTCGCCCGACAGTCTCTGGTGTACGTCAGCAACTGGAAGTGCATTTGCTGGATGTTGTAATGGACCTCTACGGGCGCCATATAGATGTAGTACTGCGTAAAAAATTACGCAATGAGCAGCGATTTGCCTCCCTCGATGAACTGAAAGCGCAAATCGCCCGAGATGAGGTAGCGGCCCGCGAGTTTTTTGGGCTATCTAAACCGGCTTCTTAAGGCCTGGTGGTATTAATCAAACCGAAATACGGAACCGAGAATCTGATGAGTGACTATAAATCTACCCTGAATTTGCCGGAAACAGGGTTCCCGATGCGTGGCGATCTCGCCAAACGCGAGCCGGGGATGCTGGCGCGTTGGACTGATGATGACCTGTACGGCATCATCCGTGCAGCGAAAAAAGGCAAAAAAACCTTCATTCTGCATGATGGCCCTCCTTATGCGAATGGCAGCATTCATATTGGTCACTCGGTTAACAAGATTCTGAAAGACATTATTGTGAAGTCCAAAGGACTCGCAGGATATGACTCGCCTTACGTTCCGGGCTGGGACTGCCATGGCTTGCCGATCGAGCTGAAAGTGGAGCAGGAGTTCGGGAAACCGGGCGAGAAGTTCACCGCCGCCGAGTTCCGCGCCAAATGTCGCGAATACGCAGCCACGCAGGTTGACGGTCAGCGCGCTGATTTTATCCGCCTTGGCGTGCTGGGCGACTGGTCGCACCCGTATCTGACGATGGACTTCAAAACCGAAGCTAACATCATTCGTGCGCTGGGGAAAATCATTGGCAATGGCCACCTGCATAAAGGCGCGAAACCGGTGCACTGGTGCGTTGACTGCCGCTCTGCGCTGGCGGAAGCGGAAGTGGAATATTACGACAAAACCTCTCCGTCCATTGATGTTGCATTCCACGCGGTTGATCAGGCTGCGGTAAAAGCCAAATTCGGCGTATCGTCGGTTAATGGCCCGATTTCGCTTGTTATCTGGACCACCACCCCGTGGACACTACCAGCCAACCGCGCGATCTCCCTCTCACCAGAATTCGACTATGCGTTGGTGCAGGTTGATGGTCAGGCGCTGATCCTGGCGAAAGATCTGGTTGAAAGCGTAGCAAAACGCATCGGCGCTGCAGACTACGCTGTTTTGGGCACCGTGAAAGGTTCTGAACTGGAACTGATGCGCTTTAAACATCCGTTCCTCGACTTTGATGTGCCAGCGATCCTGGGCGATCACGTTACGCTGGATGCCGGTACCGGTGCGGTGCATACCGCCGGCGGTCATGGCCCGGACGACTACACCATCAGCCTGAAATACGGTCTGGAAATTGCTAATCCGGTCGGCCCGGACGGCGCGTATCTGGCCGGGACCTATCCTGCGCTGGATGGCATCAACGTCTTCAAAGCCAACGACATCATCGTCAATATGCTGCGTGACAGCGGCGCACTGTTGCATGTCGAAAAACTGCAGCACAGCTATCCGTGCTGCTGGCGTCACAAGTCGCCGATCATCTTCCGTGCGACGCCGCAGTGGTTTGTCAGCATGGATCAAAAAGGCCTGCGCGCGCAGTCTCTCAAAGAGATCAAAGGTGTACAGTGGATCCCGGACTGGGGCCAGGCGCGTATCGAATCCATGGTTGCTAACCGCCCTGACTGGTGTATTTCGCGTCAGCGTACCTGGGGCGTGCCGATGTCGCTGTTTGTTCACAAAGACACGGAAGAGCTGCATCCGCGTACTGAAGAGCTGATTGAAGCCGTTGCTAAACGCGTTGAAGCGGAGGGGATCCAGGCATGGTGGGATCTCGATCCTCGTGACATCCTGGGTGACGATGCTGACAATTATGTGAAAGTGCCGGACACGCTGGACGTCTGGTTTGACTCCGGTTCAACCCATGCTTCCGTTGTGGATGTGCGCCCGGAATTTGCCGGTCATGCGGCGGATATGTATCTGGAAGGTTCGGATCAGCATCGTGGCTGGTTTATGTCTTCCCTGATGATTTCTACGGCAATGAAAGGCAAAGCGCCATACCGCCAGGTGCTGACACACGGTTTCACCGTTGATGGCCAGGGCCGCAAAATGTCCAAATCCATCGGCAACACCGTGTCGCCGCAGGATGTGATGAATAAGCTGGGTGCAGACATTTTACGTCTGTGGGTGGCGTCGACCGACTATACCGGCGAAATGGCAGTGTCGGACGAAATCCTCAAACGTGCCGCCGACAGCTATCGTCGTATCCGTAACACCGCGCGCTTCCTGCTGGCGAACCTGAACGGTTTCGACCCGGTAAAAGATATGGTGCAGCCGGAAGAGATGGTGGTGCTGGATCGCTGGGCGGTTGGCTGCGCGCAAGCAGCGCAGGAAGATATCCTGAAAGCATACGAGTCCTACGACTTCCATGAAGTGGTACAGCGTCTGATGCGCTTCTGCTCCATCGAGATGGGCTCGTTCTACCTCGACATCATCAAAGACCGTCAGTACACCGCAAAAGCAGACAGCGTTGCGCGTCGTAGCTGCCAGACCGCGCTGTATCATATCAGCGAGGCGCTGGTGCGCTGGATGGCACCGATCCTGTCCTTCACCGCTGATGAAATCTGGGGATACCTGCCGGGCGATCGTGAGAAGTATGTTTTCACTGGTGAGTGGTACGAAGGCCTGTTTGGTCTTGCTGAAACCGAAGCCATGAACGATGCCTTCTGGGACGAGTTGCTGAAAGTCCGCGGCGAAGTGAACAAGGTGATTGAACAGGCGCGAGCTGACAAGAAAGTCGGTGGTTCTCTGGAAGCGGCGGTAACGCTGTTTGCCGAACCTGAGCTGGCGGCGAAGCTGACAGCGCTGGGGGATGAATTGCGATTTGTCCTGTTGACCTCGGGTGCGAAAGTTGCGGATTATGCCACGGCTTCTGCGGACGCCTGGCAGAGCGATGTGCTCAAAGGGCTGAAGGTCGAATTAAGCAAGGCCGAAGGTGAGAAATGCCCGCGTTGCTGGCATTACACTACCGATGTCGGTCAGGTGGCGGAACACGCAGATATCTGCGGACGCTGTGTAAGCAACGTCGCCGGTGACGGCGAAAAACGTAAGTTTGCCTGATGAGTAAACCGATCCTTTCAACAGGGCTGCGCTGGCTATGGCTGGTCGTGGTTGTGCTGATTATCGATCTGGGCAGTAAATACCTGATCCTCCAGAACTTTGCTCTGGGGGATAC
Organism: Kosakonia oryzendophytica; assembly: GCF_900094925.1. Classification (GTDB taxonomy): domain Bacteria; phylum Pseudomonadota; class Gammaproteobacteria; order Enterobacterales; family Enterobacteriaceae; genus Kosakonia; species Kosakonia oryzendophytica. Next base: position 456,566 of record NZ_FMAY01000002.1, read on the forward strand.
GGTTTCTCTGTTCCCGTCTCTTAATCTGCATTATGCGCGTAACTATGGTGCCGCATTCAGTTTTCTGGCTGACAGTGGTGGCTGGCAGCGCTGGTTTTTCGCGGGTATCGCTATAGGCATCTGCGTGGTGTTGGCGGTGCTGATGTACCGGGCGAAAGCCTCGCAGAAACTGAATAACATCGCTTATGCGCTGATTATCGGTGGTGCGTTGGGTAACCTGTTCGACCGTTTGTGGCATGGTTTTGTCGTCGATATGATCGATTTCTATATGGGCGACTGGCATTTTGCTACGTTTAACCTTGCTGATACCGCGATCTGTATCGGTGCGGCGTTGATTGTGCTGGAAGGTTTCTTACCCTCCGCGGCAACGAAAAAACAGGCGTAATCCGTCAAAGCAGTGCAGGCCCGGTTGTGGGCCGGATAGCGTTGTGTCATCCGGCAATGAAAATGCAACCGGGCAGTATCACTGCTCAAAACATAAGAGCAACCTGCATGTCTAAATCCGTACAAAGCGATAGCGCAGTGCTGGTGCACTTTACGCTGAAACTTGAAGATGGCTCTCTTGCTGAGTCAACCCGCAATAACGGCAAACCGGCGTTGTTTCGCCTTGGTGACGGTTCACTTTCCGAAGGGCTGGAACAACATCTGCTGGGTTTGAAGGCCGGTGAGAAAAAAGCGTTCTCTCTCGAGCCGGACGCCGCATTTGGTACGCCGAGCCCGGACCTGATCCAGTATTTCTCCCGTCGCGAGTTTATGGACGCCGGTGAACCTGAAGTCGGTGCGATTATGCTTTTTACGGCAATGGACGGCAGTGAAATGCCCGGCGTGATCCGTGAAGTCAACGGCGACTCTATTACCGTTGATTTTAACCACCCGCTGGCGGGCAGAACCGTCCATTTTGATATCGATGTGCTGGAAGTCGATCCAGCGTTGGAGGCATAAATGCAGATCCTGTTGGCTAACCCGCGCGGTTTTTGCGCCGGGGTTGACCGCGCTATCAGCATTGTTGAAAACGCGCTGGCCATCTACGGTGCGCCGATTTATGTGCGCCATGAAGTGGTGCATAACCGCTACGTCGTTGATAGCCTGCGCGAGCGTGGCGCTATTTTTATTGAGCAGATCAGCGAAGTGCCGGATGGCGCGATCCTCATTTTCTCCGCCCACGGAGTTTCCCAGGCGGTGCGTAATGAAGCAAAAAGTCGCGATCTGACTGTCTTCGATGCGACCTGTCCGCTGGTCACCAAAGTCCATATGGAAGTTGCTCGTGCCAGTCGACGCGGCGAAGAGGCGATTCTGATTGGTCATGCTGGTCATCCGGAAGTGGAAGGAACTATGGGCCAGTACAGCAACCCGGAAGGGGGCATGTATCTGGTGGAATCGCCGGAAGATGTCGGAACGCTGAATATCAAAGACGCGGGCAAGCTGTCATTTATGACGCAGACCACACTTTCAGTCGATGACACGTCTGCTGTGATTGATGCGCTGCGTGAGCGTTTCCCGCAGATTGTTGGCCCGCGTAAAGACGATATCTGCTATGCCACCACCAACCGTCAGGAAGCCGTGCGTGCGCTGGCTGAGCAGGCCGAAGTGGTGCTGGTCGTCGGCTCGAAAAACTCCTCCAACTCCAACCGCCTTGCTGAGCTGGCGCAGCGTATGGGGAAACGGGCATATCTGATTGATGACGCGTCTGATATTCAGGAAGTCTGGGTGCAAAACATTGCCTGCGTTGGCGTGACGGCAGGCGCATCCGCACCGGATATTCTGGTGCAGCAAGTGATTGCGCGTTTACAGGCGCTGGGTGGCGGCGAGGCCATTCCGCTGGAAGGGCGTGAAGAGAATATTGTTTTCGAAGTGCCAAAAGAGCTGCGCGTGGATGTTCGCGAAGTCGAATAACGTTTTTACCCGTGCCTTATGCGAAGATGCCAGACTCAGTCTGGCATTTTTTTTAATAATCTTGTGGAGGTGTTATGCGCCAGCCGATCATTCTCGACACCGACCCCGGCATTGATGATGCTGTTGCCCTTGCTGCGGCCTTGTTTGCGCCGCAGTGCGATCTCAGGTTAATCACCACCGTTGCCGGCAACGTTTCGCTGGAAAAAACCACCCGTAACGCGTTGCAACTACTGAATTTCTGGCAGGCCGACATTCCGCTGGCGCAGGGGGCGGCAACACCTTTGCTGCGACCTCTTTACTGTGCAGCCGATGTCCACGGCGAGTCCGGAATGGAGGGGTACGACTTTGTTGAGCACCCGCGCCAGCCGCTGGCGAAACCGGCATTTCAGGCGATCCGCGACGTGCTACTGGCATCGCCGGAGCCGATAACGCTGGTCACCATCGGCCCGCTCACCAACATTGCGCTATTGTTGTCGCACTATCCGGAGTGCCAGTTCAACATCCGCCGACTGGTGATGATGGGCGGTTCCGCCGGGCGTGGCAATTTTACTCCGAACGCTGAGTTTAATATTGCTGTCGATCCGGAAGCCGCCGCCCGCGTGTTTAACAGCGGTCTGGAGATTGTGATGTGTGGGCTGGACGTCACCAACCGGGCGACATTAACCCCCGAGTTTCTGGCGACGCTGCCCACGCTAAACCGCACGGGCCACATGTTGCACGCACTGTTTAGCCACTACCGCAGCGGCAGCATGACAACGGGATTGCGGATGCACGATCTCTGTGCGATTGCCTGTCTGGTTCGCCCTGAGTTGTTTACGCTGAAATCCTGTTTTGTGGCGGTAGAAACCCAGGGACGTTATACCGCCGGGACCACCGTGGTGGATCTTGACGGCAAGCTTAATCAACCGCCAAACGCACGGGTAGCGCTGGACATCGACATAAACGGTTTTCGCCACTGGGTGGCGGAAGTGCTGGCACTGGCACCCTAAGAGGCCATTTTTTCAGTCAGGTAATCGATCATTGCCCGCATGCGGGCGGGCATATGTTTGTTACGCGCCCACAGTAGCCACAGTTCTCCGGTATAGCTGCTGATGAATTCCCATTCCGGCAGGAGTTGCACAATCTCGCCGCTGTTGAGTGATTCGCGGGCGGTAAACAGTGGCAGGCTGCCAATACCAAGATGTTGCTTAACAGCATCCAGTCGCACGCCAGTGTGATTCGCGGCATAACGTCCCCGTGTCTGAATGGTTTCCACGTTGTCGCCGCGACAGAATTTCCAGCGTGAATCCGCTGGCGTCTCGCCAAGGCTTATACAGCTGTGGTCGCGCAATGCCTGCGGGTGAGTTGGCGTACCATGCTGGCGCAAGTATTCCGGTGTCGCGCAGATAACGTGCGTCACTGGCATCAGTGTTCTGCCATAGAGTCCGGGGGAGGGAGAATGGGTTATGCGCAGCGCCAAATCAACGCCATCGTCGATCAAATCCATATAGCGGTCTTCAAGCCGCAAACAGATATCCACTTGCGGGTAGCGCTGAAGAAACTCAGGTATCAGCGGGTGAATAACAAAACGACCAATGGCTTTGGGAACGCTGACGGTCAACTTACCCTGCGCGATGCTCTGCATACTGCTACCAGAATCCATGGCCTGGCGTGCGGCATCCAGCATCTCCACTGCATGGTCATATACCATTTTTCCAGTGGCGCTGAGCGCCAGTTTGCGGGTGGTACGGTGCAACAACTTATTGCCTAACTCACGTTCCAGTCGCGTAACGCTACGGCTGATTGCCGAGGGTGTCGCGCCAGACAAGCGAGCGGCCGCGGAAAAACTGCCCTGATCAACGATGCAGACAAACGTCGCAAGATCCGGAAGCAGGCTCAGATTCAGATTCATTTGTGCGTCTCAGGCAAAAGTGCATTGAATGGCGATGTAATTATCGCTGCCAGTGAATTGAATATACTCTGCCTCTTGAGAGGAGGACACCCCATGACTGAACGCCTTTATTACACCAGCGATGTGCTGGAATGTACTGCACAGGTGCGACGCTGCGATCAACAAAGCGAAGGGCACTATGCAATTGTGCTCGATAAAACAATTTTTCATCCGCAGGGCGGGGGACAGCCCGCCGATAAGGGATGGATCGCCGGGATGCCGGTTGAGACTGTTTTGCAACAAGGTGATGACGTTGTGCATATTCTGGCCCAGCCGTTGGCGGCAAATGCGGTCAGGTTAGAAGTCGATGCCCTGTGTCGGGCACTGCATGCGCGTCTGCATTCCGCCGGGCACCTGATTGGTTATGCCGGAGAGCAGTATGGCTGGCGGCCCGTAAAAGCGCACCACTGGCCGGGGGAAGGGCGCATCACCTTTGCTGCCGGGGAGAATTCCCGCGAACCGGAGATTCAGTGGCTGGATGAGTTCATTGAAGGCTGGCGGTCTGCGGCATTGCCCCGTCATATTGCCTTTGAAGATGGGCGTCGCAAAGTGCGCTTTGACGATCTCCCTGCCTATGATTGCGGCGGTACGCATGTCGCTTCGCTGGCTGAACTGGGTTCGGTGGTGATCGGTAGCGTTAAAATGAAAAAAGGTCAGCTTATCGTCAGTTACACGGTGCAATAAGCCATAACGTCTGAGTCTGCTTCGTCGTATCATGCCTTTTACTGATATTTCTGGCTGTATATCATTAAATTCTAATTATCGGCGTTTTCGGCTGGTGGCCCCGTCGCGGGCTGGTTAATCTGGAAACGATTCTCACGCATTTTTTTAACAAAAGAGTACAACTATGCATGATGCACCAATCCGCGTAGCCATCGCGGGCGCTGGCGGGCGTATGGGCCGTCAGCTGATTCAGGCGGCACTGGGAATGGAAGGCGTGGAGCTTGGCGCCGCGCTGGAGCGCGAGGGATCTTCCCTGTTAGGCAGCGACGCGGGCGAACTGGCCGGTGTGGCTAAAACAGGCGTAGCCATACAGAGTAGCCTTGAGGCGGTAAAAGATGATTTTGATGTGTTTATCGACTTCACTCGTCCGGAAGGAACGCTGAACCATCTCGCTTTCTGCCGTCAGCATGGCAAAGGCATGGTCATCGGTACCACCGGGTTTGATGATGCAGGTAAGCAGGCAATCGCTGATGCTGCGCAGGAAATAGGGATTGTTTTTGCCGCGAACTTCAGCGTAGGCGTAAACGTCATGCTGAAGCTACTGGAGAAAGCAGCAAAAGTGATGGGCAACTATACCGATATCGAAATCGTTGAAGCCCATCATCGTTACAAAGTCGATGCCCCGTCAGGTACCGCGCTGGCAATGGGCGAAGCGATTGCGCAGGCACTGAATAAAGATTTAAAAGAGTGCGCCGTGTACTCCCGCGAAGGTCACACCGGCGAACGTGTTCCAGGCACAATTGGTTTTGCGACCGTGCGTGCAGGCGATATCGTCGGCGAACATACGGCAATGTTCGCCGATCTTGGCGAACGTGTCGAGATTACGCATAAAGCTTCAAGCCGCATGACGTTCGCTAATGGCGCAGTGCGCTCCGCTTTGTGGCTGAAAGGAAAAAATAAGGGCCTTTTTGATATGCGAGACGTGCTTGATCTCAATAATTTGTAAGTTTATTACCCATCGTGATGTGGTTGTTGCAGTCATAGTGACTTGATTGCAAAGGGCAATATTTTATTGCCCTTTTATTTTTTCCATTTCAAGGTGATTTTGCTGAGAGTCATCTAAAATTATCAATCTTCCCCGTATTTTTTGTTTCATAATTGTAAATTTTGACCATCTGGTCTACTTTTTACGTTATGGCACAACCCGTAAGCAATTTTCTTGCGGCGCAAGCGTTTTCCTGGACGGTTTATGTGATCTTTTTGTCTGTTAAAGCCAGTAAACAAAGGCAGTGGCGTAAAAGAATAAGAAAAATATGCGAGATAAGTTGACTTTTAACCGACATCTCTCCAGAATGCCGCCGTTTGCCAAAAATCCACGGCCAGCAAATTTGCATTGATTCATCATCTGCATTTGAATTAATATGCAAATAAAGTGAGTGAATATTCTCTGGAGGATGTTTTGATTAAGTCAGCGCTATTGGTTCTGGAAGACGGAACCCAGTTTCACGGTCGGGCCATAGGGGCAACGGGCACGGCGGTTGGGGAAGTCGTTTTCAATACTTCAATGACCGGTTATCAAGAAATCCTCACTGATCCTTCCTATTCCCGCCAAATCGTCACTCTTACTTATCCCCATATCGGTAATGTCGGCACCAATTCCGCTGACGAAGAATCCTCTCAGGTACATGCGCAAGGCCTTGTCATCCGTGACCTGCCGCTGATTGCCAGCAACTTCCGCAATACCGAAGATCTCTCTTCTTACCTGAAGCGCCATAACATTGTGGCCATTGCTGATATTGATACCCGTAAGCTGACCCGTTTGCTGCGCGAAAAAGGTGCGCAAAACGGCTGCATTATCGCAGGCGACAATGTTGATGCCGCTGTGGCGCTGGAGAAAGCGAAAGCCTTCCCGGGCCTGAACGGTATGGATCTGGCGAAAGAAGTGACCACCGCAGAAACCTACAGCTGGACACAAGGAAGCTGGACACTGGCGGGCGACCTGCCGCAGGCAAAAAAAGAGAGTGAATTGCCGTTCCATGTAGTGGCTTATGACTACGGTGCGAAACGCAACATCCTGCGCATGCTGGTGGACAGAGGCTGCCGCCTGACGGTGGTTCCGGCGAAAACGCCTGCCGCAGATGTCCTGAAACTCAATCCGGATGGGATTTTCCTGTCTAACGGTCCTGGTGACCCGGCGCCGTGTGGCTACGCTATCGACGCGATTAAAACGTTCCTTGAGACGGAGATTCCGGTGTTCGGCATCTGTCTCGGCCATCAGTTGCTGGCGCTGGCGAGCGGTGCGAAAACTGTGAAAATGAAATTTGGTCACCACGGCGGTAACCACCCGGTAAAAGATATCGATAACAACACGGTGATGATTACCGCGCAGAACCACGGTTTTGCCGTCGACGAAGCCTCTATGCCTGCTAACCTGCGCGTAACGCATAAATCGCTGTTCGATGGCACGCTGCAGGGGATTCATCGCACCGACAAACCGGCATTCAGTTTCCAGGGGCATCCGGAAGCAAGCCCGGGGCCGCACGATGCCGCGCCGCTGTTCGACCATTTTATCGAGTTAATTGAGCAATACCGCAACACCGCCAAATAATCAGGAGAACAAGAGCCATGCCAAAACGTACAGATATAAAAAGCATCCTGATCCTTGGCGCAGGTCCGATTGTTATCGGCCAGGCGTGTGAGTTTGACTACTCTGGCGCGCAGGCCTGTAAAGCCCTGCGTGAAGAGGGCTACCGCGTGATCCTGGTGAACTCCAACCCGGCGACCATTATGACGGACCCGGAGATGGCGGATGCCACCTATATTGAGCCTATCCACTGGGAAGTGGTGCGCAAAATCATCGAAAAAGAGCGTCCGGACGCTGTACTGCCGACCATGGGCGGCCAGACTGCGCTGAACTGCGCGTTGGAGCTGGAGCGCCAGGGCGTACTGGAAGAGTTTGGCGTGACCATGATTGGCGCGACTGCCGATGCAATTGATAAAGCAGAAGATCGCCGTCGCTTTGATATTGCGATGAAGAAAATCGGTCTCGATACTGCCCGTTCCGGCATTGCGCACACAATGGATGAAGCGCTGGCGGTGGCGGCAGATGTCGGCTATCCGTGCATTATCCGTCCTTCCTTTACCATGGGCGGCACCGGCGGCGGCATCGCTTATAACCGCGAAGAGTTTGAAGAAATTTGCGCCCGCGGCCTGGATCTGTCCCCAACCAATGAGCTGCTGATTGACGAGTCGCTGATTGGCTGGAAAGAGTACGAGATGGAAGTGGTGCGTGATAAGAACGACAACTGCATCATCGTCTGCTCGATTGAAAACTTCGATGCCATGGGGATCCACACCGGTGACTCCATCACCGTTGCGCCAGCGCAAACGCTCACCGATAAAGAGTACCAAATCATGCGTAACGCTTCGATGGCGGTACTGCGTGAAATCGGCGTAGAAACAGGCGGTTCCAACGTACAGTTCGCGGTAAACCCGAAAAACGGCCGTCTGATTGTGATTGAGATGAACCCGCGCGTGTCCCGCTCCTCAGCGCTGGCGTCAAAAGCGACCGGCTTCCCGATTGCCAAAGTCGCGGCGAAACTGGCAGTGGGCTACACGCTGGACGAGCTGATGAACGACATCACTGGCGGTCGTACCCCGGCATCGTTCGAACCTTCTATCGACTACGTCGTGACCAAGATCCCGCGCTTCAACTTCGAGAAGTTTGTTGGCGCCAATGACCGTCTGACCACGCAGATGAAGTCTGTGGGCGAAGTGATGGCGATTGGTCGTACACAGCAAGAATCGATGCAGAAAGCGTTGCGTGGTCTGGAAGTGGGCGCAACCGGCTTTGACCCGAAAGTTAGCCTTGACGACCCGGAAGCGCTGACCAAAATCCGCCGCGAGCTGAAAGATGCCGGCGCAGAGCGCATTTGGTACATCGCGGATGCATTCCGCGCAGGCCTCTCCGTGGATGGTGTGTTTAACCTGACCAATATCGACCGCTGGTTCCTGGTGCAAATTGAAGAGCTGGTGCGTCTGGAAGAGCAGGTTGCGGAAGTGGGCATCAACGGTCTGGATGCGGACTTCCTGCGCCAGTTGAAACGTAAAGGCTTTGCTGATGCGCGACTGGCGAAACTGGCTGGCGTACGCGAGGTGGAAATCCGCAAGCTGCGCGATCAGTATGACTTACACCCGGTTTATAAACGCGTGGATACCTGTGCTGCCGAATTCGCCACCGATACCGCGTATATGTACTCCACCTATGAAGAAGAGTGCGAAGCCAACCCGAACCAGGATCGCGACAAGATCATGGTGCTGGGCGGTGGTCCAAACCGTATCGGTCAGGGTATTGAGTTCGACTATTGCTGCGTACACGCCTCGCTGGCGCTGCGTGAAGATGGTTACGAGACCATTATGGTCAACTGTAACCCGGAAACCGTGTCGACCGACTATGACACTTCCGATCGCCTCTATTTTGAACCGGTTACCTTCGAAGACGTGCTGGAAATCGTGCGCATCGAGAAACCGAAAGGCGTGATTGTGCAGTACGGCGGTCAGACGCCGCTGAAACTGGCGCGTGCGCTGGAAGCCGCTGGCGTGCCGGTAATTGGCACCAGCCCGGATGCCATTGACCGTGCGGAAGACCGCGAGCGTTTCCAGCATGCGGTTGAACGTCTGAAACTGAAACAGCCCGCTAACGCCACGGTAACGGCGCTGGAGCAGGCGGTTGAGAAAGCAAAAGAGATTACTTACCCGCTGGTCGTGCGTCCTTCTTATGTGCTGGGTGGTCGCGCGATGGAAATCGTCTATGACGAAGTGGATCTGCGTCGCTACTTTATGACGGCTGTCAGCGTCTCCAACGATGCGCCGGTACTGCTGGATAAATTCCTCGACGACGCGGTGGAAGTGGATGTCGATGCGGTGTGCGATGGCGAAAATGTGCTGATTGGCGGCATCATGGAGCACATCGAGCAGGCTGGCGTACACTCCGGCGACTCCGCCTGTTCCCTGCCAGCTTATACCCTGAGTCAGGAAATTCAGGATGTGATGCGCCAGCAGGTGCAGAAACTCGCATTCGAATTGCAGGTGCGCGGTCTGATGAACGTGCAGTTTGCCGTGAAAGATAACGAAGTCTACCTGATTGAAGTGAACCCGCGTGCCGCGCGTACCGTACCGTTTGTCTCCAAGGCGACGGGCCTGCCGCTGGCAAAAGTTGCTGCGCGCGTGATGACCGGTAAAACGCTGGTGCAGCAGGGCCACACCAAAGAGATCATCCCGCCGTACTACTCAGTGAAAGAAGTGGTGCTACCGTTCAATAAATTCCCGGGCGTCGATCCGCTGTTAGGGCCAGAAATGCGCTCGACCGGTGAAGTGATGGGCGTGGGGCGTACCTTCGCGGAAGCGTTTGCCAAAGCGCAGCTCGGCAGCAACTCCACGATGAAGAAACACGGTCGTGCGCTGCTCTCTGTGCGTGAAGGTGACAAGGAGCGTGTGGTGGATCTGGCGGCGAAACTGCTGAAACAGGGCTTCGAGCTGGATGCGACTCACGGGACGGCGATTGTACTGGGCGAAGCGGGCATTAATCCACGTCTGGTGAACAAGGTGCATGAAGGGCGTCCGCACATTCAGGATCGTATCAAGAATGGCGAATACACTTACATCATTAACACCACTGCGGGTCGCCAGGCGATTGAAGACTCCAAACTGATTCGCCGCAGTGCACTGCAGTACAAAGTACACTATGACACCACACTGAACGGTGGCTTCGCGACGACCATGGCACTGAACGCGGATGCAACGGAGAAAGTGATTTCGGTGCAGGAAATGCACGCACTGATCGGTAAGTAATCGACCTCTGGCCCGCTTCCTGGGCCGGATTTGCTTCTCCTGATTCACAGGCCTGATGGCGCTTTACTCATCAGGTCTGTGATACCTCACGCTTTCCATTCTCTTCAGAGTGTTCTGCATTTTCCCCGTTACTCAGTGAGTTAACCTAAAATGGGTTAACAGATGAATGAAATCCACTGAAAAGCAGGGAGATAACCATGCGAACGAAACTTCTTATGACTTCACTCTTTACTGCCGCTGCACTGTTTACCGTAGCCGGGTGTTCTTCGAATCAGGCTGTACGTACCACCGACGGTAAGACCATTGTCACCGACGGAAAACCGAAAGTGGATGATGACACCGGGCTGGTTTCCTATAAAAATGCAGAAACCGGTAAAACCGAGCAGATTAACCGCGATCAGGTAAAAAACATGAGCGAGCTGGATAACTGATCCGCGAATGTGGTGCGGTGGCGATTGTCATCGCACGCCTCTCCCCTTATTCCCACACAGATTGCCGCTTTTAGCCGGACGATTAACTGTCTACACTCAAAGAAAAATAAGGCAGTGAAGACAGGCTGATCGATGATTCTGATTATTTATGCACATCCCTATCCGCAACACTCCCATGCGAATAAGCGGATGATTGAATTGGCACGGACGCTGGAAAATGTCGAAGTGCGTTCCCTCTATGAGCTCTATCCCGATTTTAATATCGACGTAGCCGCCGAGCAGGAGGCTGTTTCCCGTGCTGATCTGATTATCTGGCAACATCCAATGCAATGGTATGGCGTCACGCCGCTGCTCAAGTTGTGGATCGATAAAGTGTTGTCGCACGGCTGGGCTTATGGTCACGGAGGTACGGCGTTACACGGTAAGAGTGTGATGTGGGCGGTCACCACCGGCGGAGGGGAAAATCATTTCAATATTGGTTCTCATCCGGGGTTTGACGTGTTGTGCCAGCCGTTACAGGCCACAGCGCTTTATTGCGGGTTGAACTGGCTGCCGCCCTGCGCGGTGCATTACACCTTTGTCTGCGACGATGAAACGTTGCAGGCGCAGGCGCGTCATTATAAACAACGTTTGCTGGAGTGGCAGGAGGCCCAACATGGATAGTCATTCCTTAATTCAGGCGTTGATCTACCTTGGTTCGGCGGCACTGATAGTGCCTATTGCCGTCAGGCTGGGGCTAGGGTCTGTGCTCGGCTATCTGATAGCCGGCAGCGTGATTGGTCCGTGGGGATTACGGTTGGTCACCGACGCTGAATCTATCCTGCATTTCGCCGAAATCGGCGTTGTGCTGATGCTGTTTGTGATCGGCCTTGAGTTGGATCCGCAGCGGCTATGGAAGCTGAGAGCCTCGGTGTTTGGCGGTGGCGCGTTGCAAATGGCCAGTTGTGGGCTCCTGCTGGGCCTGTTTTGCGCGCTGTTAGGCCTCCCCTGGCCGGTAGCATTGTTGATTGGCCTGACGCTGGCACTCTCCTCAACCGCTATTGCGATGCAGGCGATGAATGAGCGTAACCTGACGGTGTCGCAAATGGGACGCAGCGCTTTTTCGGTGTTGCTCTTCCAGGATATCGCCGCCATTCCGCTGGTGGCGATGATCCCACTTCTGGCGGCGAGCGGCGCTTCTACCACGCTGGGAGCATTCACGCTTTCGGCGCTGAAAGTGGTTGGCGCGCTGGTGCTGGTTGTTTTGCTGGGGCGCTATGTTGCCCGTCCGGCATTGCGCTTTGTCGCGCGCTCTGGCCTGAGGGAAGTGTTCTGCGCCGTGGCGCTCTTTCTGGTCTTCGGTTTTGGTTTGTTGCTGGAAGAGGCGGGTTTGTCGATGGCGATGGGGGCATTTCTGGCTGGCGTATTGCTCGCCAGCTCCGAATACCGGCATGCGCTGGAAAGCGATATTGAACCCTTCAAAGGTTTGCTGCTCGGGTTGTTCTTTATCGGCGTTGGCATGTCTATCGACTTTGGCACACTGGTAACACACCCCTTGCGGATTTTGTTGCTGCTGGTGGGCTTCCTGGTCATTAAAAGTGCGGTGCTGTGGCTGATTGCCCGCCCGTTGAAGGTGCCCGGTAAGCAGCGACTATGGTTTGCGGCATTGTTGGGGCAGGGGAGCGAATTCGCCTTTGTGGTGTTTGGCGCGGCACAAACGGCGCAGGTGCTCGATAGCGAGTGGGCAAAAGCGTTAACGCTTACCGTCGCGCTCTCAATGGCGGCGACGCCGCTGCTGCTGGTGCTGTTAACTCGTCTGGAAACAGCGGGCTCACAGCAGGAGCGCGAAGCCGATGAAATTGATGAAGAAGAAGCGCGGGTGATTATCGCCGGGTTCGGGCGTTTTGGTCAGATTGCCGGGCGCCTGTTGCTCTCCAGCGGCGTGAAGATGGTGGTGCTCGATCACGATCCGGATCATATCGAAACACTGCGCAAGTTCGGCATGAAGGTCTTTTACGGTGATGCCACGCGGGTGGATCTGTTGGAGTCTGCCGGCGCAGGGCGCGCGGAAGTCTTGATCAATGCGATTGACGATCCCCAGGCCAGCCTGTTGCTGACAGAACTGGCGAAAGAGCACTTCCCCGATCTGCAGGTGATTGCCCGTGCGCGCGATGTTGATCACTATATACGGCTGCGCCAGGCCGGGGTTGATAAACCGGAGCGTGAAACCTTTGAGGCGGCGCTGAAAGTGGGGCGCATCGCACTGGAAGGGTTAGGCCTGGGTTCGTATGAAGCCCGTGAGCGTGCCGATCACTTCCGCCGTTTCAACACCCGGATGGTGGAGGAGATGGCACAGGTCGAAAACGATGCGCTGGCGCGGGCGGCGGTATTCAAACGCACCAGCGCGATGCTGACGGAAATTATTGCAGAAGATCGCGCGCATCTGTCGCTGATTCAGCAACATGGCTGGCAGGGGACGGATGAAGGGCGGCATACTGGCGATCCTGGTGATGAGCCCGTAGTGAAACCACAGGTCTGACGGCATTATCGGGTAAGCGTTTGATTCAAAAACGGTGGAACGCTGGCGATACAGTACTGTGCTGTGGTGTCGCCAGCAGAATGAAAAATTTTCTCATTCTTTACCCTGCCCACCGTCGACGAAAGATTGCGCTTTCCGTATAGTGGCGACAATTTTTTTGCATCCAGGAATGAATGAATGATCAGTTTGATTGCGGCGTTAGCGGTGGATCGCGTCATTGGCATGGAAAACGCGATGCCGTGGAATTTACCTGCCGATCTGGCCTGGTTTAAGCGCAATACCTTAAACAAACCGGTTGTGATGGGGCGTCTGACGTGGGAATCCATTGGTCGCCCGCTGCCAGGCCGTAAAAACATTGTCATCAGTAGCCAGCCACGCACAGACGATCGTGTGGTGTGGGTGAAATCTGTCGATGAAGCGATTGCCGCCTGCGGTGATGTGGAAGAGATCATGGTGATCGGCGGCGGTCGCGTTTACGAGCAGTTCCTGCCGAAAGCGCAGCGTCTCTACCTGACGCATATCGACGCGGAAGTGGAAGGCGATACCCATTTCCCTGACTACGATCCGGACGACTGGGAATCGGTATTTAGCGAGTTTAACGATGCGGACGCGCAGAACTCGCACAGCTACTGCTTCGAGATCCTGGACCGCAGATAATACACGTCCCCGGCTTTATGCCGGGGACTGCTTTCAGGAGGCGATCGCCTCGTCTTCACCCAGATCCATTTGGCGGTTAGAGGGTTGCACAAAGTAGGCTTTGTCTTCCCAGCGCAGGCAGGTTAACACGCCGCCCCAGCAACACCCCGTATCCAGGCCGTAGATCCCTTCTGGTGTCCCTTCACCTTCCAGCGAAGCCCAGTGACCAAAGACAATGCTGTACTCCTCTGACACAGGGCCTGGGATGGAAAACCACGGTTTTAACGGTGCGGGAGCATGGGCAGGAATGTCTTTGCAGTACATATCAAGCTGCCCGTTTGGGAAGCAGTAGCGCATGCGCGTTAATGCGTTGGTGATAAAGCGCAGACGAGCAAGTCCACTCAGTTCCGTTGACCAGTGGTTGGGCAGATCGCCATACATGGCGTCCAGAAACAGAGGATAGGAGTCGCTCGACAGCACGGCTTCAACATCGTGCGCGCAATGTTTGGCCGTCTCGAGGTCCCACTGGGGCGTGATCCCGGCATGAGCCATCACCAGTTTTTTCTCTTCGTCGACCTGGAGTAGCGGCTGGCGGCGCAGCCAGTTAATCAGTTCATCGGCATCGGCGGCTTCCAGGAGCGGAGTCAGCCGGTCTTTCGGCTTATTGCGGCTGATGCCTGCAAAGACGGCCAGCAGATGCAGGTCGTGATTTCCCAGTACGACACGTACGCTGTCGCCAAGGGATTTGACAAAACGCAGCACATCCAGTGAGCCAGGCCCACGGGCAACCAGATCGCCGGTCAACCATAAGGTATCCTGGCCGGGGGTAAAGTCGACCTGTTTTAACAATGCGATCAGTTCATCATAGCAACCATGAACGTCGCCAATAAGATATGTAGACATTGTGTATTAATGGATCAGTGTAGGAACGGCGAGCCGGAAGACCGGGATGGAGATGCGAAAGAGGTCCCCTTGCGCATCGATCATTTCGTAGTGGCCTTGCATGGTGCCCAGCGGCGTTTCGATAACCGCGCCGCTGGTGTACTGGTATTCGCCGCCGGGTTCGATGTGCGGCTGTACGCCGACCACACCTTCGCCCTGAACTTCCGTTTCGCGGCCATTTCCATTTGTGATCAACCAGTAGCGTTTCAGCAACTGGACAGGGGTTCGCCCCAGGTTCCGGATAGTAATGGTGTAAGCAAAGACATAACGTTCATCGTCGGGAGCGGACTGAGACTCAATATAGACGCTTTGCACCTGAATACAGACTCGGGGCGAATTGATCATACGTTAACTCTCCTTCGGCGGCGGATTATCAGCCAGGTAGTTCGCCAACTGGCAATATTGCGCAACAGAGATATTTTCTGCACGCATCGCCGGATCGATACCCAGCGATGTCAACACGTCGACGGTAAACACATTACCGAGGCTGTTGCGGATAGTCTTGCGACGCTGGTTAAAGGCTTCCGTAGTGATGCGGCTCAACACGCGTATATCTTTTACCGGATGCGGCAGTGTCGCGTGCGGAACCAGGCGAACCACGGCTGAATCCACTTTTGGCGGCGGCGCAAACGCCGTCGGCGGCACTTCCAATACCGGAATGATCTGGCAATAGTACTGCGCCATGACGCTTAATCGACCATACGCTTTACTGTTTGGTCCTGCAACCAGGCGATTGACCACCTCTTTTTGCAACATAAAATGCATGTCGGCAATGGCATCAGTATAGCTAAACAGATGGAACATCAGCGGCGTAGAGATGTTATACGGCAGATTGCCGAAGACGCGCAGTGGCTGACCCAGCGTCTGAGACAATTCGCCAAAGTTCATGGTCATTGCATCTTGCTGATAGATAGTCAGTTTTGGCGCAAGAAATGGGTGCGTCTGCAGGCGCGCAGCCAAATCGCGGTCAAGTTCGATGACCGTCATTTTATCCAGACGTTCACCGACGGGCTCCGTCAGCGCGCCAAGACCCGGGCCGATTTCGACCATGGCCTGACCTTTTTGCGGGTTGATCGCCGAAACGATGCTGTCGATCACGAACTGGTCGTGGAGAAAGTTTTGCCCGAAGCGTTTGCGGGCTAAGTGGCCCTGATGGACGCGATTATTCATTGAGTATTAACAATCATTTTGATGGCGAGATTAAGCGCCGTAATAAAACTGCCGACATCCGCTGTTCCCAGGCCTGCGAGTTCAAGCGCGGTGCCATGGTCAACGGATGTGCGAATAAAAGGTAAACCGAGGGTGATATTCACGCCGCGGCCAAATCCCTGGTATTTTAGCACGGGCAGGCCCTGATCGTGGTACATCGCCAGCACAGCGTCGGCATTATCGAGGTATTTGGGTTGAAACAGCGTATCGGCGGGCAATGGGCCACTTAAGTTCATCCCTTGCGCCCGCATTTCATCCAGCACCGGAATGATGGTATCAATCTCTTCGGTGCCCATATGGCCACCTTCGCCCGCATGCGGGTTAAGACCGCAAACTAAAATATGCGGCTGGCGGATGCCAAACTTTTGTTGCAGGTCACCGTACAGGATGCCGATCACTTCGCGAAGCAGTTCCGGCGTGATCGCGTCAGCTACCGCCTTGAGCGGCAAATGGGTGGTGGCCAGCGCAACGCGTAGCTCTTCGGTGGCCAGCATCATCACCACTTTGGCGGCGTGCGAGCGCTCCTCGAAGAACTCCGTATGCCCGGTAAAGGGAGTTCCGGCATCGTTGATCACGCCTTTATGCACGGGACCTGTGATCAATGCGGCAAATTCACCGTTCAGGCAGCCATCGCAAGCGCGAGCCAGCGTTTCGACAACATACGGACCGTTTTGCGTATTCAACACGCCGGGGGTAACTGTAGCGCGCAGAGACAGGGGCAACACGGTCAGTGTCCCGGCCTGTTGCGGCGCGGCGGGGGCGGCGGGAGCGTACTCCCGCAGCACCAGCGGCAGACCGAGCAGGGCAGCCCGCTCGGTTAGCAGCGTCGCATCTGCACAGATAACCAGTTCAACCGGCCAGTCGCGCTGGGCGAGTTGCACCACCAAATCCGGGCCAATCCCGGCGGGTTCGCCGGGAGTGATAACGACACGCGCTGTTTTCATTAGTTGCTCAAAATTTTCACGTAGGCGCTGGCGCGTTGTTCCTGCATCCAGGTTGCCGCTTCTTCAGAGAACTTACGGTTCATCAGCATACGGTAGGCTCTGTCTTTCTGCGCCGCGTCGGTTTTATCAACGTTGCGGGTATCAAGCATTTCGATCAGATGCCAACCGAAAGAGGAGTGAACCGGGCCGCTCATTTGCCCGCGTTTCAGTTTCATCAACGCGTCACGGAAAGCGGGATCGTAAATGTCGGCCGCAGCCCAACCAAGATCGCCTCCCTGGTTCGCTGAGCCTGGATCCTGAGAGAACTCTTTTGCCGCGTTAGCAAAGGTGGTTTTGCCACTCTTGATATCGGCAGCGATTTCTTGCAGTTTCACTCGAGCTTGATCGTCGCTCATGATCGGCGATGGTTTCAGCAGGATGTGACGTGCGTGCACTTCGGTAACGGAAATACTCTGGCTCTGACCACGCAGATCGTTCACTTTCAGAATGTGGAAACCCACACCAGAACGGATGGGGCCGATCACATCGCCTTTTTTCGCCGTGCTTAATGCCTGGGCGAAAATACTTGGCAGTTCCTGAATACGCCCCCAGCCCATCTGACCGCCTTTCAGCGCTTGCTGGTCGGCAGAGTAAGTGATAGCGAGTTTTCCGAAGTCATTGCCACTACGGGCTTGTTCAACAATAGAACGCGCCTGGCTTTCGGCTTCGTTGACCTGATCAGAAGTTGGGTTTTCCGGCAGCGGGATCAGGATATGGCTCAGATTCAGCTCGGTGCTGGCGTCGTTCTGGTTGCCCACTTGCTTCGCCAGCGTTTCAACTTCCTGCGGCAGCACGGTGACGCGACGGCGAACTTCGCTGTTGCGCACTTCGGAAATGATCATCTCTTTGCGGATCTGGGCACGGTAGGTGCTGAAGTTCACCCCGTCGTAAGCCAGGCGGCTGCGCATCTGATCCATCGTCATATTGTTTTGTTTCGCAATATCGGCGATGGCAGCGTCAAGCTGTTCGTCAGTGACTTTGACGCCCATCTTCGTGCCCATCTGCAGAATGATTTGATCCATGATCAGGCGTTCAAGGATCTGATGGCGCAGTGTGGCGTCATCAGGTAACTGCTGGCCTGCCTGTCCTGCGTTAGCCTTCACAGATTGCATCAAACCATCAACGTCACTTTCAAGCACCACGCCATTGTTCACGACAGCGGCGACTTTATCTACAACCTGAGGCGCAGCAAAACTGGTATTCGCAACCATAGCGATACCGAGAAGCAGCGTTTTCCAGTTCTTCATACCTTTTCCATTTCAATTAACCGCAATGCGGATTACGTTGCAAATCAAACAGATCACATTGAACTACGGTACGGCAGAATGTTTGAACGCAGCATTTGTTGCGTGCCCAAACCGTAGTTGGAACTCAAGCCGCGCAGCTCAATGTTGAAACCGATGCCGTTGTCATACTTGCTTTGGTCATTTTGCCAGCCGTTAATTTTGCGTTCATAGCCAACGCGAATGGCATAACAGCAGGAGTTATACTGTAAACCTAACATCTGATCGGCCGGTTTACGGGTATTAGTATCGTAATAGTAAGCGCCGACGACAGACCAACGGTCTACGATCGGCCAGCTTGCTGCCATACCCACCTGCGAAATACCGTCTTTGTATTGCGCCACTGACGCATAACTTGGCAGTGTTGCCTGAATGTATTCCGGGCTGGCGTAACGGTAGCTCAGTTGCACCATACGGTCTTCATCACGGCGATATTCCAGCGAGGTGCTGCTGTTCGCGATGTTGTTCAGACGAGTGTCATACTGCACCCCGCCGCGCAGACCCCAGCGATCGGAGATGCGCCAGTACGTGTCTCCCGCCCACACCAGCGAACCCGTTTTGTTATCTTTCTCCCAGTTAATGTTGTCATCACCGGTACGGGACTCGGTGAAATAGTAGATTTGACCAACAGAAACGTTAAAACGTTCAACTGCCGCATCATCATAAATGCGGGATGTGACGCCGGTAGTGACCTGGTTCGCGGATGCGATACGGTCGAGGCCGCTGTAAGTACGATCGCGGAACAGACCGCTATAGTCAGATTGCAGCAGCGTCGAGTCGTAGTTGTTGATATGGCTCTGATCGCGATACGGAACGTAGAGATACTGGGCACGTGGCTCCAGCGTTTGGGTATAGCCTTCCGCCCAGTTCATATCGCGCTCGAAAACCATTTTGCCGTCCATTTTGAACTGCGGTATCACGCGATTAACGGAGTCTTTTAATTTATTTGCTGACTCCAGCGTTGTCAGGTTTGAACTGCTGGCATCATTGCTGTAAAGCTGCTGAGCATATGAGCGATAGGAGTCAAGATTGCTCTGCTGGTAGTGAGTCGCCAGCATTTTGACTTCGGTATTCAGACTGCTCCACTCGTTTGATACCGGCAGGCTTAATGTCGGCTCCAGGTGAACACGCGTCGCTTCAGGACGATTGGAGTTGGAGCTAACGAAGTTTACGGCCTGGCCATAAATATGCGCATCGAATGGCCCCAGATCGTTCTGGTACCAGTTCACATCCAATTGCGGTTGTGCGGAATAAGAGTTGCTGTTCTGGCGGTTAAAGATCTGGAACTGTTTGGTGGAAACCGTGGCGTCAAAGTTTTCCACCGCGTAGCCGACGCTGAATTTCTGCGTGGCGTAACCGTCGGTGCTGGAACCGTATTTGGACGAGAAGTCGTTAAAATAGCTGGCATCGCTGACTTTGGTGTAGTCAACGTTAAAACGCCATACCTGATCCATTACCCCGGCATGTTGCCAGTAAAATAGCCAGCGATGGCGATCGCCTTCGGTAGGGTACTCATCCTGATACACTTTATCCGACGGCAGGTAGTCAAATTCGATTAAACCAGCACCGGCTTGCGTCAGATAACGGAATTCGTTTTGCCACTGTACGCCGCCGCGTTTATGCATATAGTGCGGGGTAATTGTGGCATCAAAGTTTGGTGCAATGTTCCAGTAGTACGGCAGATAAAACTCGAAGGAGTTGTTGGTGCTGTACTTGGCGTTCGGGATCAGGAAACCTGAACGGCGTTTATCGCCGACCGGCAATTGCAGATAGGGACTGTAGAACACCGGAACCGGCCCCAGCTTAAAGCGCGCATTCCAGATTTCAGCGACCTGTTCTTCGCGGTCATGGATCACTTCAGTACCCACTACGCTCCAGGTATTGGAACCTGGCAGACAGGAGGTAAAAGAACCATTTTCCAGAATGGTGTAGCGGTTTTCCCCACGCTGTTTCATCAGGTCGGCGGTGCCGCGCCCCTGACGTCCCACCATTTGGTAGTCACCTTCCCAGACGTTAGTATCTTTCGTATTTAAATTCGCCCAGGCTTTAGGACCTTTCAGGATGACCTGGTTGTCGTCATAGTGCACATTACCCAGTGCATCCACTGTGCGTACCGGATCCGCCTGACCTTCCGCCTGCTGTTGATGAAGCTGGACTTCATCCGCCTGTAAGCGGCTATTACCCTGATTCACATCCACATTGCCGCTGAAAACGGCATTGTCCGGGTAGTTGCCCTTCGCATCATCGGCGTTGATGGTCACCGGTAAGTTGTTGGTGTCGCCCTGCACCAGTGGGCGGTTGTAGCTGGGAACGCCAAGCATACACTGCGAGGCAAGATCGGCTGCCAACCCCTGCTGGCTATAGAGAGCAGAGCCAATCATGGTGGCCAGGAGGGTGGGGATACGTTTTTTCATACGTTGTATTTGTTGTTCCGTCATCTGTGGCTTTACGCTGGCAAACGGTCAGAGACTAACTTACTCACCTTTGCAACGCTAGTGTTAATCCTGCCCGCGTTCGAGCCAGGTCAGAGAAGACTGTGCCTGTGCACGGCATAGAATGACGGGTATGATAAAGCAAATTTTAGCCGACGGCATGACGATTTGGGGAGTATATGCAGTATTGGGGAAAAGTGGTTGGTGTGGTCATTGCCCTTTTCGTGGGCGGCGGCTTTTGGGGCGCGATTCTGGGACTCATTATCGGGCATATGTTTGATAAAGCCCGCAGCCGGAAAATGGCGTGGTTTGCTAATCAACGTGAACGTCAGTCGCTCTTTTTTGCCACTACCTTTGAAGTGATGGGGCATCTGACCAAATCGAAAGGCCGTGTCACCGAAGCCGACATTCAGGTAGCCAGCTTGTTTATGGATCGGATGAACCTGCATGGCGAATCGCGTACGGCGGCGCAGCAGGCTTTTCGCGTCGGCAAAGCGGATAATTACCCGCTACGGGACAAAATGCGTCAGTTCCGCAGCATCTGTTTCGGGCGCTTTGATTTGATTAGGATGTTTCTGGAAATTCAAATCCAGGCCGCCTTTGCCGATGGCACGTTGCACCCCAGCGAACGGGATGTACTGTACGTGATTGCTGAAGAACTTGGCATCTCGCGCATGCAGTTCGACCAGTTCCTGCGCATGATGCAGGGTGGGGCGCAGTTTGGTGGCGGTTACCATCATCAGCAACAACAGACGGGCGGCGGTTGGCAGCAGGCGCGGCGCGGGCCTACTCTGGAAGATGCCTGTAATGTGCTGGGGGTTAAAGTGTCTGACGATGCCACCACCATCAAGCGTGCTTACCGTAAATTAATGGGCGAACACCATCCGGACAAACTGGTGGCGAAAGGTTTACCGCCAGAGATGATGGAAATGGCGAAGCAAAAAGCGCAAGAAATACAGAAAGCGTACGAGCTTATCCGCGAGCAGAAGGGCTTCAGGTAAGCGTGAGAACCCCCGACCGTCGTCAGGCCGGGGGGAAGATTCAGAAATCGGCCGGGGCTTTAAAGGTCATACTGTTGCCGAACGCCGGGTGGGTGATGGTCAGTGTTTCTGCATGCAGCAGTAAACGCGGTGCCATCGCCAGCGCTTCCGGTGGAGCATAAAAACGATCGCCAAGGATGGGGTGTCCCAGCGCCAGCATATGCACACGCAACTGATGCGAACGACCGGTGATCGGCTTCAGACGCACGCGTGCCGTTCCATCCTCATCCGTACTCAGCACTTCATATTCGGTCTGCGCCGTTTTGCCGGTTTCATAACAGACCTTTTGTTTCGGGCGATTCGGCCAGTCGCAAATCAGCGGCAGATCTACCAGACCTTCCACGTTTTCGGGGTGGCCCCATACACGCGCCAGATACTGTTTTTTCGGCTCGCGCTCGCGGAACTGACGTTTTAACTCACGCTCTGCGGCTTTGGTGAGCGCCACCACAATCACACCGCTGGTCGCCATATCCAGACGATGCACGGATTCAGCCTGCGGGAAGTCGCGCTGAATACGTGTCATCACGCTGTCTTTATGCTCGTCCAGACGCCCCGGGACCGACAACAAGCCGCTGGGCTTGTTGACGACCATAATATGCTCATCCTGATAAAGAATGATCAGCCAGGGTTCTTGCGGCGGATTGTAGGGCTCCATCATCATGGTCGGCTCCGTTACTGATGCGTCACAACGATTAATCGCAGCGCATCCAGGCGCCATCCCGCTTGCGACAGGCTTTCCATAACGTGCTGGCGGTTGCTTTCGATGGCAGCCAGTTCGTCATCGCGAATGTTCGGGTTGACCGCTTTCAGCGCTTCCAGGCGTGAAAGTTCCGCAGACAATTTTTCGTCGGCTTCGCTGCGCGCTGCGTCGATCAGTTCACGTGCGGCCGCTTCCACCTGCGCTTCACCTTTTTGCAGGATGGTATGCACGTCCTGCTGTACGGCGTTGATCAACTTGCTGGCCGTATGGCGATTAACCGCGCTGAGTTGACGGTTAAAGCTTTCGAATTCCACCTGCGCCGCCAGGTTAGTGCCGTTTTTATCCACCAGCAGGCGGATAGGCGTTGGCGGCAGGAAGCGGTTAAGCTGCAACTGCTTCGGCGCTTGCGCTTCCACAACATAAATCAGTTCCAGCAACAGTGTACCGACCGGCAGGGCTTTGTTTTTCAACAGCGACAGGGTGCTGCTACCGGTATCGCCTGAGAGGATCAGATCCAGACCGTTGCGGATAAGCGGGTGTTCCCAGGTAATAAATTGCGCATCTTCGCGAGAGAGGGCCACATCACGCTCAAACGTGATGGTGCAACCGTCTTCCGGCAGGCCCGGGAAATCCGGCACCAGCATATGGTCTGATGGCGTCAGGACGATCATGTTTTCACCGCGATCGTCCTGGTTGATGCCAATGATATCGAACAGGTTCATCGCAAAGCTGATCAGCGCCGTGTCATCGTCCTGTTCGGCGATGCTCTCCGCCAGCGCCTGCGCTTTTTCGCCGCCGTTAGAGTGGATCTCCAGCAGGCGGTCGCGGCCCTGTTCCAGCTGTGCTTTCAGCGCATCGTGCTGCTCGCGGCAGGATGCGATCAGCGCTTCAAAGCCGTCGGTGTTCTCCGGTGCAGCAAGGTAATTAATGAGCTGGCCGTGCACGCTATCATAGATGGCGCGGCCAGTCGGGCAGGTGTGCTCGAACGCATCCAACCCTTCGTGATACCAGCGCACCAGCACGGACTGTGCGGTTTTTTCCAGATAAGGAACATGGATTTGAATGTCGTGCGCCTGACCAATACGATCCAAACGCCCAATACGTTGTTCCAGCAGATCCGGGTTAAACGGCAGATCGAACATCACGAGATGGCTGGCAAACTGGAAGTTACGGCCTTCAGAACCGATTTCGGAACAGAGCAGCACCTGTGCGCCGCTGTCTTCTTCACCAAACCAGGCCGCTGCGCGGTCGCGTTCGATAATGGACATTCCTTCATGGAAAACCGCCGCACGGATGCCTTCGCGTTCGCGCAGAACCTGCTCCAGTTGCAAGGCGGTTGCCGCTTTGGCGCAGATCACGAGCACTTTCTGCGAGCGGTGACTGGTTAAATAGCCCATCAGCCACTCGACACGGGGATCAAAGTTCCACCATGTGCCGCTATCCCCTTCAAACTCTTGATAAATCTGCTCCGGATAGAGCATATCGCGAGCACGCTCTTCCTGGCTTTTACGCGCGCCCATAATGCCGGAGACTTTAATTGCAGTCTGGTACTGCGTTGGCAACGGCAGTTTCACCGTGTGCAGTTCGCGTTTCGGGAAACCTTTTACGCCATTACGGGTGTTACGGAACAGCACACGGCTGGTGCCATGGCGATCCATCAACATGGTGATCAATTCCTGGCGAGCAGCGGCCGCACCCTCACGATCGCTGTTGGCCGTCTGCAGTAACGGCTCAATATCCTGTTCGCCAATCAGATCGCCCAGCGTATTGAGTTCATCATTATTCAGGTGATCACCCGCCAGCAGCAGCGCGACAGCATCAGCAACCGGGCGGTAATTTTTTTGCTCTTCAACAAATTGGGCAAAGTCGTGAAAACGGTTTGGATCCAGCAAACGCAGACGCGCGAAGTGGCTTTCCATCCCTAACTGTTCCGGCGTGGCGGTCAGCAGCAGAATGCCCGGTACGCGTTCAGCCAGTTGCTCAATCGCCAGATATTCCCGACCCGGCTCGTTTTCACTCCACACCAGATGGTGGGCTTCGTCGACGACTAACAGATCCCACTCAGCCTCACACAGATGCGCCAGGCGCTGTTTGTTACGGCGTACGAAATCCAGCGAGCAGATCACCAGTTGTTCAGTTTCAAACGGGTTGTCCGCATCATGCTGCGCTTCAGCGTAACGCTCATCATCAAACAGTGAGAAACGCAGGTTAAACCGGCGCAGCATCTCCACCAGCCACTGATGTTGCAGGGTTTCCGGCACCACGATCAATACGCGCTCGGCCGCGCCGGAGAGCAACTGTTGATGCAGGATCATCCCGGCTTCGATGGTTTTCCCAAGGCCCACTTCGTCCGCTAACAGCACGCGCGGCGCATGGCGGCGACCCACGTCGTGGGCGATATGTAACTGGTGTGGGATCAGGTTGGTACGCTGACCACGCAGGCCGCTCCACGGCATGCGGTACTGTTCACTTTGGTATTTACGGGCGCGAAAACGTAAAGCAAAACGATCCATGCGATCGACTTGCCCGGCAAACAGGCGATCCTGCGGTTTGCTGAATACCAGTTTACTGTCGAGCAGCACTTCACGCAGGACGATGTTGTTCTCTTGCGTATCCAGGCGGGTACCGGTATAGGCGAGCAGACCGTTTTCTTCTTTTACCTCTTCAACCGCGAGTTGCCAGCCTTCGTGACTGGTTACCGTATCGCCGGGGTTAAACATCACACGGGTAACCGGCGAGTCGCTGCGTGCGTACAAACGGTTCTCACCTGTGGCAGGGAACAGCAGAGTGACCGTGCGCGCATCCATTGCGACGACTGTACCAAGTCCGAGTTCGCTTTCCGTGTCGCTAATCCAGCGTTGACCAAGTGTAAAGGGCATAAATGAACTCTATATCTCAAATTTCAGGCAATAGTTCGTCACCGCCTTAGGGCAGGCGGGCATAAATTTGGGTCCAGGAACAGGAAGGGCGCTATGGTACTGGATGACACCACGTTCGTATAGACTGAATTGTGTGGCTTTAAAATAATCCCAGTTGCCCTGTCAGTAGTGTAGCAAAATCGTCGTCAATGAAAGGGAGAATTCCTTCCGCAACCGGTTGAAGTTGTTTACTGAGATAGTGATCGTAATCCAGCGGCGAATGCTGATAGTCCACTGGCTCAGGGCCGCTGGTGGTCCAGACATAATGGATGGTGCCTCGGTTCTGATACTGCGCAGGACGGCCGCGTTTACGGTTTTCTTCATCCGCCAGCCTGGCGGCGCGAACATGCGGCGGTACGTTGCGTTCATAATCCTTCAGCGCTCGGCGCAGGCGTTTGCGATAGACCAGTTGTGCATCCAGTTCGCCCGCCATCAGGCTGGCGATGGTTTCGCGCACATAATCCTGATAAGGCTCATGACGAAAAATGCGCAGGTAAAGGCTTTGCTGGAATTGTTGCGCCAGCGGGGTCCAGTCGGTGCGCACGGTTTCCAGTCCTTTAAACACCATGCGCTGGTTGTCGCCTTCCTGAATCAAACCGGCATAACGTTTTTTACTGCCCAGTTCGGTGCCGCGAATCGTCGGCATTAAAAAACGACAAAAATGGGTTTCAAACTCCAGTTCCAGCGCGCTCTCCAATCCCTGTGCTCGCAGATGCTCAGCCCACCATGTATTTACCTGTTCAACCAGCGAGTTACCAATGCGCGCGGCTTCTTCCTCGCTGTGCGGTTTTTTGAGCCAGACAAAGGTCGAGTCCGTGTCGCCATAAATCACGTCATAACCCTGTTCTTCGATCAGCGCTTTGGTCTGACGCATGATCGCATGGCCGCGCATGGTGATCGACGAGGCCAGGCGAGGATCGAAGAAACGACAGGCGCTGGTGCCGAGTACGCCATAAAAGGCATTCATAATGATTTTCAGCGCTTGTGAGAGCGGCTTGTTGCCCTGGCGTTTGGCGTCGTCCCGCCCGCGCCATATTTGCCCGACGATTTCCGGCAGGCAGTGTTTCTCTCGCGAGAACCAGGCACCCAGAAAGCCCTCTGTGCTGTGGACGTTATCCGGATGCGCCATGCCTTCGACCAGGCCGACAGGATCAATCAGAAAAGTGCGGATAATCGAGGGGTACAGGCTCTTATAATCGAGCACTAGTACCGAGTCATACAGTCCGGGACGTGAATCCATCACATAGCCGCCGGGACTGGCCTGCGGCGGCACCTCGCCAAGGTTGGGTGCCACAAAACCTGCGCGGTGCATACGGGGAAAATAGAGGTGGCTAAATGCGGCGACTGAACCACCATGTCGGTCAACTGGCAAGCCGTTGACTGTCGCACGTTCCAACAGAAATGGCATGATCTCGGTTTTATGGAAAATGCGCGTGACCAGCTCGCAATCTTTCAGGTTGTAGATGGCGAGCGCGGGTTTGTCTTCGGCAAAGCGTCGATCGATTTCATCCATCCGATCCCACGGGTTATCAATGGCTTTCCCTTCACCGAGCAGTTCCTGCGATACGGCTTCCAGGGAGAAAGACGAGAAATTCCAGAAGGCGGACTTCAGCGCTTCAATACCGTCGATAATCAACCGGCCGGTGGCCTGTGCAAAGAAGACGCCATTTTTAAAGCCGTGTTCTCGCCACTCCAGTTCGCTGCCCTGACGGCCAAGCGTCAACGGGACACGATAACGTTCAGCGCTTTTTTGCAAAACCCGCAGATCGAACTGCACCAGGTTCCAGCCGATGATCACATCCGGATCGTGTTGAGCAAACCAGGCATTAAGCTTTTCCAGCAATTGCGGGCGACTGGCGACATACTCCAGATCGAAATCCACCTGCTTTGGGTTGCCATTCTCTGGTCCGAGCATATAGACCGTGCGCTGCCCACAGCCTTCAAGGCCGATGCAATAAAGCTCGCCATGGCGGCTGGTTTCGATATCCAGCGAGACCCATTTCAGCGTCGGGCGGTAGTGCGGGTTGGGTTTAAGGCGTGCATTGACCAGCGCCGTTCCCTGACTCTCGCCATCGGCCCACACTGGCGCGGTAATAAAGCGTTCCATCAGAAAGCGTTCAGGCGGGCGCACATCGGCTTCATACACGGTGACGCCGCCCTCGCGCAGCGCTTTTTCGATACGCATGAGCTGGCGATGGCCACGGCAGTAGAGGCCATATACGGGTTGACGGTGGAAGTCCGACAGAGTCAGGGGCGTTAAGCGCCAGTGGTTTTCACTGCGCAGCAGGAGTTTGGCTTTTTCCACATGGGCGGCGGGAATAAACGCGACCGATTCCTGCGGCGGCAAGACCACGCGCAGCGGGCCGCTGTCTGTCGCCAGCCAGAACTCCACCTCGGTGCCGCCGGGGGTATCCCGCCAGTGTCGGGTTAATAAAAAGCCTTCTCGCGCTTGCGCCACAGCGTTCTCTCATAAAACAAAACCAGGCAAGATTATAGCCTGGTTCGGTGTGATAAGCTGTGGTTTTATACAGTTATTGCCCGTAATAGGCTTTGGCGCCATGTTTGCGCAGATAGTGCTTATCCAGCAGGGTCTGCTGCATCGGCGGCAGGCGGGGTTCGAGCTGACGGCAGAAAATGCCCATGTAGGCCACTTCTTCCAGCACGATGGCGTTATGCACGGCATCGTTGGCATTTTTGCCCCACGCAAACGGCCCATGTGAATGCACCAGCACACCGGGCATTTGCGCCGGATCGATCCCTTTCCTTTCAAAGGTTTCGACGATCACATTGCCGGTTTCCCACTCGTATTCGCCGTTAATCTCTTCATCGGTCATCTTGCGCGTGCAGGGGATTTCACCATAGAAGTAGTCAGCATGCGTGGTACCGGTCGCCGGGATCGGTTGACCCGCCTGCGACCAGATGGTGGCATGCCGCGAATGGGTGTGCACAATGCCGCCAATTGTCGGGAAAGCCTGATACAGCAAGCGGTGGGTGGGCGTGTCCGATGACGGTTTTTTCTGCCCCTCGACCACTTCTCCGGTGGTGATGTCGACCACCACCATATCATTGGCGGTCATCACGCTGTAATCAACGCCAGAGGGTTTAATCACCAGCACGCCTTTGTCGCGCTCGACGGCGCTGACGTTGCCCCAGGTTAGGGTGACCAGGTTATGTTTTGGCAGCGCCAGGTTGGCTTCCAGCACCTGACGTTTGAGATCTTCGAGCATACTCCTCTCCTGAAAACATTACCGGATGGCGCTGCGCCTATCCGGCCTGCGGGTTTGTCAGCCCGGTGAATGAAGCGTCACCGGGCGTAAGCGCGAAGATTTAACGTTTTGAACCGTAATAAACTTCGTTCCAGCGCAGGGCATCTTTAAATGCCGGCAGGCGGGTATCGTTATCGATGACGGTCAGCTCAATATCGTTCAGTTCGCTGAACTGGCGCATATCATCGAGGGTTAGCGCCTGACTAAAGACGGTATGGTGCGCACCACCGGCGAGGATCCAGGCTTCCGATGCGGTAGGCAGGTCCGGCTGCGCTTTCCACAATGCGTTAGCGACCGGCAGTTTCGGCAGATCATGCGGAGTTTTCACCGCGTCCACGCAGTTCACCAACAGGCGGAAACGATCCCCCAGATCGATCAGGCTGGCGTTAATCGCCGGGCCGGTTTGGGTAGAGAAGATCAGACGTGCCGGATCGGCTTTGCCGCCGATACCAAGATATTGCACATCAAGGATCGGTTTTTCATGAGTGGCGATGCTTGGGCAGACTTCCAGCATGTGGGAGCCCAGCACCATGTCGTTGCCATTTTCGAAGTGATAGGTGTAATCCTCCATAAAGGAGGTACCGCCTGCCAGCCCGCCGGACATCACTTTCATGATGCGCAACAGCGCAGCGGTCTTCCAGTCGCCCTCGCCAGCAAAACCGTAACCTTGTTGCATCAGACGCTGTACCGCCAGACCCGGTAACTGTTTCAGGCCATGCAGATCTTCAAACGTGGTGGTGAAGGCATGGAAGCCGCCCTCTTCAAGAAAGCGTTTCATCCCCAGTTCAATACGGGCAGCATCCAGGACGTTCTGACGTTTATCGCCATGAACCTGTGCCGCCGGGGTCAGGCGATAGCTGCCTTCGTACTCATCCACCAGCGCGTTAATATCACCATCGCTGACGGCGTTAACCACCTGCACCAAATCACCCACGCCCCAGGTATTGACTGAAAAGCCGAACTTGATTTGTGCCGCGACTTTATCGCCCTCGGTCACCGCCACTTCGCGCATGTTATCGCCGAAACGCACCACTTTCAGATGACGGGTATCCTGTTTGGATACGGCCTGACGCATCCATGCGCCGATACGCGTATGGGCGTGTTTGTCCTGCCAGTGGCCAGTCACAACGCTGTGTTGCAGACGCATACGCGCACCAATAAAGCCGAACTCGCGGCCGCCGTGCGCGGTCTGGTTAAGGTTCATAAAGTCCATATCAATGCTGTCCCACGGCAGGGAAGCGTTGAACTGGGTGTGGAATTGCAACAGCGGTTTGTTGAGGATGGCCAGGCCGTTGATCCACATTTTGGCCGGAGAGAAGGTATGCAGCCACACCACCATCCCGGCGCATTTGTCGTCGTAGTTAGCGTCGCGGCAAATGGCAGTGATCTCATCAGGCGAGGTTCCCAGCGGTTTCAGCACCAGCTTACAGGGTAATTTCGCTTCGGCATTGAGGGCGTTGACCACCTGTTCGGCATGCTTCGTCACCTGTTTCAGGGCTTCCGGCCCGTACAGGTGCTGGCTGCCGATGACGAACCACACTTCATAATTGTCGAAAATAGTCATGATCTTGTCCTTAATGAGTTAAAGCGGCCTGCGAGACTGTCGCGGCTGAAGGGAGATAGTGCTGTTCGGCGCTCTTCGCCCACTGCTGATAGCGACGATAGAGCTGTTCAAACTGTTGCGCCTGCGGTGAAGGCTGCAGGGTTTTTTCGACAGCGCTGGCCATCTTCTGCTGTGCCGACGGGATATCCGCATGGACTTCCGCCGCTACGGCCGCAAAGATTGCCGCGCCCAATGCGCAACATTGCTCGGAAGCAACCACCTGAAGCGGACGGTTGAGCACGTCGCAGCAGGCTTGCATTACGCCGATGTTTTTGCGTGCAATGCCGCCCAGCGCCATGACGTTGTCAACGGCGATCCCCTGTTCGGTAAAGCACTCCATAATGGCGCGCGCGCCAAAGGCGGTTGCGGCAATCAGGCCACCAAATAGCGCAGGCGCATCGGTACCCAGATTGAGGTCAGTAATGACGCCTTTCAGGCGTTGGTTGGCATTAGGTGTGCGCCGACCGTTAAACCAGTCGAGCACCACCGGCAGATGTTCAAGAGAAGGATTTTTCACCCATGCGTCAGTCAGTGCGGGCAGAAGCTGTTTCTGGCTGGCTTTGATGTGCGTTTTCAGTTCCGGATGCTGCAGCGCCAGTTGTTCCAACGGCCAGCCAAGGATGCGACCAAACCAGGCGTAAATATCGCCAAAGGCAGATTGCCCGGCTTCCAGACCAATAAACTGTGGAACCACGCTGCCGTCGACCTGACCGCAAATACCTTTTACTGCGCGATCGCCCACGCTCTGTTTGTCGGCGATCAGAATGTCGCAGGTTGACGTACCAATCACTTTTACCAGCGTGTTCGGTTGTGCTCCTGCACCAACGGCGCCCATATGACAGTCGAACGCTCCGCCGGAGATCACTACGGATTCGGAAAGCCCGAGGCGTTGCGCCCATTCAGCGGTCAGTGTGCCGACCGGTAAGTCTGCGGTATAGGTTTCGCGAAACAGCGGCCAGTCCAGATGTTTATTGATGATGGGATCCAGCGCGTCGAAGAACGATGCCGGAGGCAGACCACCCCAACTTTCATGCCACAAGGATTTATGCCCGGCGCTGCAGCGGCCGCGACGAATGGCTTCCGGACGTGTGGTGCCAGAGAGCAGGGCGGGAACCCAGTCGCAGAGCTCAATCCATGATGCAGCCGCCTGGGCGACAGCACTGTCGGCGCGGGTTACGTGCAGGATTTTTGCCCAGAACCACTCACTGGAGTAGATACCGCCAATATAACGGGAGTAATCCGTGCTACCAGGTGTGTGGCACAAGCGGGTGATCGCTTCTGCTTCTTCAACGGCAGTGTGATCTTTCCACAACACAAACATGGCGTTCGGGTTGTCGGCGAATTCGGGGCGCAGCGCCAGCACACGCCCTTCAGCATCAATGGGTGCCGGTGTTGAACCGGTACTGTCCACACCAATGCCTTTGATTTCCGCTCGCTGAGCATCGCTTAATTCCGCCAGCACTGTTTTGAGTGCGGCTTCCATCGACTCAATGTAATCCCGCGGGTGGTGACGGAACTGGTTATGCGGTGCGTCGCAATAGCGCCCTTCCTGCCAGCGTGGATACCATTCCACACTGGTGGCGAGCTCCGCCCCGGATGTGCAGTCTACCGCCAGCGCACGTACTGAATCGCTGCCGAAATCGAGGCCAATTGTGATTGCCATTGTGTTGCTCCATAAGAATAACCGTTAGCAAAAACATAGTGAGCGGCGGCAAAAACCGTCAGGCAGGATCCGCTAATCTTATGGACTAAATTGCTATGGCATCGCAAAGTGTGACGCCGTGCAAAAATTCGATGTGGACATTTCTGCCACCTTTATAGACACTTTCGTTATCCCTTTTAACCCTGCGTGAGGGCGTCGAAAAGGCGTAATCGCTTTTGTCTGGCGGGATTAAGTCATCACCGGGTTTACACCATTTGTTCGCAGATGGCGGAGAAGTGAAGGGATTATCAATATGGACAATTGGTTTCTTTGCCGAGCACGGGAGTATTGCGTTTATGGCTGAATCACAAAATGATCCACTGCTGCCTGGCTACTCGTTTAATGCGCATTTGGTGGCGGGTTTGACGCCCATAGAGGCGGGCGGTTATCTCGATTTTTTTATCGATCGTCCGTTGGGGATGAAAGGCTTTATCCTGAACCTCACCGTGCGCGGTGAAGGGATTGTGAAAAACCACGGTAAACAGTTTATCTGTCGCCCGGGTGATATGTTACTCTTTCCGCCGGGAGAAATTCACCATTATGGTCGTCATCCGGATGCCTCTGAATGGTATCACCAGTGGGTTTACTTCCGCCCGCGTGCCTACTGGCACGAATGGTTAAGCTGGCCGACGCTATTTGCCCAAACCGGTTTTTACCGCCCGGATGAGCCGAATATGGCGCGTTTTCGCGAGCTTTTCGCGCAAATTATCGATGCCGGGCAAAGCGCCGGTCGCTATGCGGAGCATCTTGCGATCAACCTGTTGGAACAACTGCTGTTGCGCAGAATGGAAGCGATCAACGAATCGTTGCATCCGCCGCTGGATAACCGTGTGCGCGATGCCTGCCAGTACATCAGCGATCATCTGGCTGATAACCATTTTGATATTGCAGGCGTTGCGCAGCATGTCTGCCTGTCGCCTTCGCGACTTTCGCATCTGTTTCGCCAGCAACTCGGGGTGAGTGTGCTGAGTTGGCGTGAGGATCAGCGCATCAGTCAGGCGAAACTATTGCTCAGCACGACGCGCATGCCGATTGCCAGCGTCGGGCGTAATGTCGGGTTTGATGATCAGCTCTACTTTTCCCGGGTGTTTAAAAAATGCACCGGAGCCAGCCCAAGCGAATTCCGTGCAGGATGTGAATAATTCGTAAAGATTGGCAATGGTAGGTTCTGAAAAAGGATATAGCCTGTAAAATTTTCAGATAATTGAAGGCTTGACGCTTCCGGCTCTCCTCCGGAGAATCCGGCCTTCGTTGCTGAACAGGACAGGTTATGGAAGCACTGCTGGAACATTTTATTACCCAATCCGCCACATACTCCCTGGCGGCGATTGCGCTGGTGGCCTTTTTCGAGTCGCTGGCGCTGGTCGGGCTGATCCTGCCCGGCACGGTAATGATGGCGGCGCTGGGCGCGCTGATTGGCAGCGGCGAAGTCAATTTCTGGCAGGCATGGTTAGCGGGCATTGTCGGTTGTCTGCTGGGCGACTGGATCTCGTACTGGCTGGGCTGGCGTTTCAAGACCCCGTTGCACCGCTGGCCGTTTATGAAAAAGAACAAAGCGCTGCTCGATAAAACCGAACACGCACTGCATCAGCACAGCCTGTTCACCATTCTGGTGGGGCGTTTTGTCGGGCCGACGCGCCCACTGGTGCCGATGGTGGCGGGTATGCTGGATCTGCCGGTCAGTAAATTCCTGCCGCCGAACATTATCGGTTGCCTGCTGTGGCCCCCTTTTTACTTCCTGCCCGGCATTCTGGCAGGGGCCGCAATCGATATTCCTGCGGAGATGCAAAGCGGCCATTTCAAATGGTTGCTGTTGCTGGCGGCACTGCTGCTTTGGCTGGCGTTCTGGCTGTGCTGGCGTCTGTGGCGCTCGGGTAAAGCCGGGATCGATCGTTTAACCCCATACCTGCCGCGCCAGCGTTTACTCTGGCTGGGACCGGGGATGATGGGCGCAGCGGCGATCGCTGTTTTCACGCTGATGGAACACCCGCTGATGCCGGTTTACCTCAACATTCTGGGCAAAGTGATCCGCGGTTACTGACCGTGAATGCCCAGTAATGCAGAGACCGCCGGTTTGCCGCTCAGCAGGTCGGTGGTCTTCCCATCCCAGGCGATACGCCCATCTGCAACAACCAGCGAACGCTCAGCAATGCGCACAGCGTCCTCAACACTGTGCGAGACCATCAGTAGCGTTAATTGCTGACGACGGCACACGTCCTGCACCAAAGCCAGCATCTCCTGACGTAGCGCCGGATCGAGGGCAGAGAAGGGTTCATCCAACAGCAGCAGCGGTTGTTCGCGCACCAGGCAACGGGCAAGCGCCACGCGCTGACGCTGGCCGCCGGAGAGCTGATCTGGCAGTCGATCCAGCAGTGTCTCCAGTCCCATTGTGGCGGCAATCGTGGCCAGTTTCTCCTGTTGATTGTGATTCAGTTTCAGCCCCGGGTTAAGCCCCAGACCGATGTTCTGGCGCACGGTCAGGTGGGTAAACAGGTTATTTTCCTGAAACAGCATGGATACCGGGCGCTGTGATGGCGGCGTCGACGTGTGCGTGATGCCCTCTATCATCAACGTGCCGCTGGCCGGGGTCAGAAACCCGGCAATCAGATTCAGTAACGTACTTTTCCCGGCACCGCTGGGGCCGAGAATAGCGATGTGCTCCTCCCGTTCGACGGAGAGCGTGAAGCGCATCGGCAGATGCTGGTAAAGCCAGGTGACATCAATCAGTCTTAGCATGGCGGCCCGGAAGTTTTTCAATTACGGTGAAGAGTGCAAAACAGAGCAGCAGCAAAAGCAGTGCGGTGACGGCACCATCCTGGCTGCGGTAAGCGCCGATTTGCTGATACAGATAAAACGGTAAGGTACGAAAGTCGTCATTGCCAAACAGCGCCACAACGCCAAAATCACCAATGGAGAGCACGCAGGCAAAGGCCAGCGCCTGCGCCAGCGGGCGTTTCAGCGCTGACAGTTCTACCACCCTCAGGCGCTGTAAACCCTGCATGCCCAGCGATTGACATAGTACGCTATAACGCGCTGTCACATCACGCATTGGGTTTTCCAGCACTTTCAGCGCGTAAGGGATCGCCATCAGCGCGTTGGTGAAGATAACGATGCCATCGGCAGAAGTGGGGACGCCAATGCTGCTGTTGAACAGCAAAAAGAAGCCGGTCGCCAGGACGATCCCCGGCATTGCCAGAATCAGCATCCCGCTCAACTCCATGGCTTGCCCGGCGAGCCGCCGCTCACGTGCGCGTAGCTCGCGGCTGCTCCACAGCAACATCATGGTCAGCACAACACACACTATCCCTGCAGCCAGCGCAATGCGCAGGGAGGTCCACACCGCCTGCCACAGTACCGGTTCAGACAGCACTCTGAGTAAGCTCAGGTTGAAGCCATCAACAATCACCGCCAGTAACGGAGGGAGAAGCAGCAACAGCGCCAGGACGATCAGGGTGATATCGGTTATCCGGCTAAACAGCCGATCTTCCGGGTTACGCCAGCCCTGGATCTGATGGCTTCCGACGGCAATCGCTTTGCTCAAGCGTTGACTGAGCAGCACGAGACCCAAGCAGCAGACCATCTGGATCAGCGCCAGCATCGCGGCACGGGAAGGATCAAAGTCGAAACTTAATGCCTGATAGATAGCCAGCTCAATGGTGGTCGCCTGCGGACCACCGCCCAGCGACAACACCGTGGCAAAACTGGCGAAACAGAGCATAAAAATCAGCGCGGCAACCGCCGGGATCTGGCGGCGCAGCCATGGCCATTCCACAAAGCGGAAAAAGGACCAGCCGCGCATGCCCAGTTGTGCTGCCAGTTGCCGCTGCTCACCGGGGATTTGTTCCAGCGACTGCAGCAACAAACGCGACGCCATCGGCAGGTTAAAGAAAATATGGGCTAATAAAATGCCCTGCAAACCATACGGCGAGAAGGTCCATTCCAGCCCAAGCGTGTGGCAGAGTGCGGCAAGCCAGCCCTGGCGACCATACACGCTGAGGATACCGAACACGGCGACCAGTACCGGCAGGATCAGCGTCATTGCGCACAGGCGCAGCAGTGCGAGTCGGCCAGGAAAGCGGCGTCGGTAGAGCGCGCGGGCAAGGAAAATCGCCGGGACGACCGAAAACAGGGCGGAGAGAAATGCCTGCCAGAAGGAAAAACGCACCACATGCCACAAGTAGCTGTCCCGCAGGAAAGCGATAAGTTCAGTCGCCGGTGCGTTTTGCCAGAGTGCGAAAAATGCTGCCAGCGCCACCACCACCAGGAGGGTGGCGGCGGTGACACCGGGGAGCAGCCAGCCTGCAATTAGCGGCTGACGGCGCGTTGCCATGTATTAATCCAGCCCGCGCGCTGTGCAGCGACATCCTGCGGGCTATATTCGAGAGAGGTTTGTGGTTTCACCAGCGTTTCAAAACCGGCAGGTAGCGTGACATTGCTCACCGGATACATCCAGTTGCCCGTGGGAATGGTGTTCTGGAAAGAGGGCGAAACCATAAATTTGAGGAACTTCCCGGCCAGTTCAGGCTGTTTGCTGGCGGTGGTGCGTGCGGCAACTTCTACCTGCAAATAGTGACCTTCGCTGAAATTCGCCGCCGCATAGTTATCTTTTTTCTCTTCGATCAGATGGTAAGCCGGCGAGGTGGTGTAGCTCAGCACCAGGTCGCTTTCCCCTTTCAAAAACAGACCGTAGGCTTCGCTCCAGCCTTTGGTGACGGTGACCGTTTTCGCCGCCAGTTTCTGCCAGGCTTCCGGGGCTTTGTCGCCATAGACTTTTTGCATCCACAACAGCAGACCCAGACCAGGCGTACTGGTGCGGGGATCTTCGTAAATCACGCGCCATTTTTGATCGCTTTCGACCAGCTCTTTCAGGCTTTTCGGTGGGTTTTTCAGCTTATTTTTATCGTAAACAAAGGCGAACCAGCCATAGTCAAACGGGACAAATGTTTCGTTCTTCCAGCCGCCAGGGACGCTGATCGCATCAGTGGATACGCCGCTTTTGGCGAACAGGTTTGTCTGCGTTGCGGCTTCCAGCAGGTTATTATCCAGCCCCAGCACCACGTCGGCTTTGCTGTTTTTACCTTCCATGCGCAGGCGGTTAAGCAGCGAAACGCCATCTTCCAGCGTCACGAATTTCAGTTCACAGTTACAGTCGGCTTCAAAGGCTTTTTTGACCGCAGGACCCGGTCCCCACTCGGCAGCGAATGAGTCGTAGGTGTAGACGGTCAATACAGGTTTGGCAAAAACAGGCGCTGCGATCAGCAGCAGGAATGGCAATGATTTTTTTAACACTTTGCACCTCAAAATGGGTGGCAAAGGATTTTGAGTAATAGCCTCAAATCCCTTCGCCGGCGTTATCCGGATCAGGTTCGACGGGTATTTTCTCAGCACGCGCCTGTGGCGCAGCACCCCGTTGAGAACGCCGCTATTGTAATGATTTGGTAAAAAATGCGAAAGCCTTATGGATCCGGTGGCGCAAACCAGGCGGATTTAAAATCGAACCAGCCTAAGGTGTTCATACGCAGACCGCGCATGGAACGCTGGCCCTGGATCATTAACCAGTGATGAATAAGCGGCACAATGGCTTTGCTGGCCAGCAGTTGCTGCGACCAGACGGCAAGATTCATTTCCCCTTTGCGCCACTGTGCGGCATCCGCCTGCCAGTCACGCTGAATACAGTGTTGTACTAACGGGACCTCATACAGGTTAGCAAACACCGAGAAATCCAGCGGCAGGGTAAAGTTGGCGCTGTTGAGCCAGATATCGCTGTCGGCATCACCGCGGTGCCACTCCTCGTAATCCACTTCCTGAACGATCAGCTTCACACCTTGCTGCGCCAGTAAGGTACTCATGGTGCGGGAGAGGGCTTCGTGTTCATTATGTTCGCGATAAAACGTCAACGTCAGGGTTTCCAGTCCTGCGGGTTTCTCTCCACTGCCGGGGCGCGCATGATGCCAGCGTGGCAGCAGGCCATATGCCGGGAACCAGTAACGTTGGTATTGTTCGTTGGCATGCCACAACAGATTGGTCGGCGAGAGAATCTTGCTGACCCATTCTCTGACTTCAGGGTTGGCGCCACGGCTGGAACGGGCGTCGAACAGCAGATAGTAGCAGCCCTCTTCGAGGCGGCTTTCCACGGCTTTTTCGCCGTCGGTCGGTCCCTCCAGTGTCAGGCCGTTGGTCGGTTCATCGGCCAGGTCCGGTAAAACCCAGACGTTGACCTCATCAATCAGGGCGCGAAAGCCGAAGTAATCGTCAAAAGCATGGATCTTTAACTGATTGCTGGTATTCCGCGTGACGGCGTAAGGACCGGTGCCAATCGGCTGACTGGCAAAATTGCCCAGCGTGTTCCACTCACGCGGCAGGATCATCGACGGGACGTAACCCATTAACCAGGGGAGCCAGTTATCCGGTTGCGTGAGATGAATATCCAGCGTCCACGGCGTGGGTGAGAGCACTTCGCGAATGTGGGAGTAAAGCGGCAGCGCGGTTGCACGCTGGAGCGAGGCAATCACATCGCTCATATCTAATTCACGGCCGTGATGAAAATGGATGCCGGGGCGTAAATAAAAGCGCCAGTGCAGAGGTGATATTAACGTCCAATGGTGGGCAATATCCGCTTCCAGTTCCCCATTTTCCTCATTTATACGCGTCAGTGCACTGAAAATTTGCCGCGCCATGTGGGTTTCAGAACGCCGCAAAGCCGTTCCGGGCAGCAGGTTGCGCAGTGGCCGGTAATAGAGCACGCGCAGGATATGTCGACCGCTACGGAAGCTGCGACCGAGATGAGAGACCAGCATCTGACGAACGGCGGTTTTATCCCCCACCAGTTGCACAAGCTGATCGATACGATCCTGCTCCAGCAGGTCTTCGGCGCGCTGCTGTTGCAGCGCAAGGCCGGTATAGAGGAAAGTCAGGCGCGATCGTTTGCCGCGTCCGGCTTCCGCATCCCACGTTAGCCACCCGCGTTGCTGCATGGTATTCAGCAGCGTACGCATGTGGCGCCGCGAGCAGCTGAGCAGATCCGCCAGCTCATTGAGCGTTGTTTCCTGGGATTTTCCATCGCAGCATTGCCACAGACGGATGAACTGTTGTTGCAGGCGACCGGACGACATAAAAGGGGAACTCCTGACAGAAACTCAGCAATTTATTAATCCCTATATTAAGCCAATAATTCTCCGTGATGAAAGCGAGGAGGTGATTATGAAAGGATCATCCACACGGCGATTTTATCTGGACTATTTTCTCGCCACGCAGGATGCATGCTGGCTCGCCTGTCAGAGCGCAAGGCTGCGCCTGAAAATGCTGGAAGAATTGATGCAGTGGGACGTGACAACGCCGATCCGGAAAGGCTGATTCGCGGCCATCATGTGTGACTGAGTATTAGGTGCTAATCACCTGCGCCAGCAAAATCTTTTTTGCTGGCTTTTTTCATTTATTATTTCAACGCTTTTTTCGCCTTTGACAAGGAATTGCTCATGCTCTGGTTGATGACGATGGGACGCCGCCTGAACGGTGTGTATGTCGCTTTTATGATCGTCGCATTTATGATGGGAGTTGCCGGGGCTGTGCAGGCACCGACGCTCAGCCTGTTTCTAAGCCGCGAAGTGGGTGCGGAGCCTTTCTGGGTTGGACTCTTTTATACCGTCAATGCGATTGCCGGGATCCTGGTGAGCCTCTGGCTGGCAAAGCGCTCCGACAGCCAGGGTGATCGCCGGAAATTGATCCTCTTTTGCTGCCTGATGGCGGTTGGCAACGCATTGCTCTTCGCGTTTAACCGCCATTATCTGACATTAATTACCTGCGGTGTATTGCTGGCCTCACTGGCTAATACCGCCATGCCGCAGCTTTTTGCGCTGGCCCGTGAGTACGCAGACAGTTCCGCGCAGGAAGTGGTGATGTTCAGCTCGGTCATGCGTGCGCAACTTTCCCTGGCCTGGGTCATCGGCCCGCCGCTGGCGTTTATGCTGGCGTTAAATTACGGCTTTACCGCCATGTTCACCATTGCTGCCGGGCTATTTGTGATTAGCCTGGTGTTAATTGCTTTCTGGTTGCCTTCGGTCACGCGTATTGCGCAGCCAGCCGACGTGGCGGTAACGCAGGTAGGGGGCTGGCGTGATAAAAACGTACGCATGTTGTTTATCGCCTCCACGCTGATGTGGACCTGCAATACCATGTACATTATTGATATGCCGCTGTGGATAAGCCTTGAGCTTGGTCTGCCGGACAAGCTGGCCGGGATCCTGATGGGAACGGCGGCTGGGCTGGAGATCCCGGCGATGATCCTGGCGGGTTATGCGGTTAAACGCGTGGGCAAGCGGCGCATGATGGTGACTGCGGTCGCGGCGGGCGTGCTGTTCTATATGGGATTACTGTTTTTTCATAGCCAGACGGCATTGTTGGTATTGCAACTGTTTAACGCGGTGTTTATTGGCATTGTTGCCGGGATTGGTATGTTGTGGTTTCAGGATCTGATGCCGGGACGCGCAGGTGCGGCAACGACGTTATTCACCAACAGCATCTCAACCGGTGTTATCCTGGCGGGCGTTATCCAGGGCGCGCTGGCGCAACGTTTTGGTCATGGCTCGGTGTATGCAGGGATTGCAGCGATTTCAGTGGCGGCGTTGCTGCTCACCAGTCGGGTCAAAGATGTGTGAGTGGCTGGCAGACCTGCGTATCGAGCAAAACGCCACCCGGCATTACACCGGATGGCGGTTCATTTAGCCCATAAAAGCTGGCTGTTTGTTTTCGTATGCGGCAATAGCGTCTTCATGCTGCAACGTCAGGCCGATGCTGTCCAGACCGTTCAGCATGCAGTGGCGACGGAAGGCGTCAAGCGTGAAGCTGTAAGACTTGTCGCCTGCTTTTACCACCTGCGCTTCCAGGTCAACCTCAAACGTAATGCCCGGGTTGCTTTGCACCAGTTTGAACAAGGTATCCACCTCTTCATCGCTCAGCGTAACCGGCAGCAACTGGTTGTTGAAGCTATTGCCATAGAATATGTCGGCAAAGCTCGGGGCGATAACCACCTTGAAACCGTAGTCGGTTAGCGCCCACGGTGCGTGTTCACGTGAGGAGCCGCAACCAAAGTTTTCGCGCGCCAGTAAAATCGATGCGCCTTTGTATTGCGGAAAATTCAGCACGAACTCCGGGTTCGGCTGCTGGCCCTGATCATCGAGAAAACGCCAGTCGTTGAACAGATGCGCGCCAAATCCTGTACGGGTGACCTTCTGCAAAAACTGCTTCGGGATAATGGCGTCGGTATCGACGTTAGCGGCATCCAGCGGAACAACCAGGCCGGTATGTTGGGTAAATTTCTCTGCCATGGTGGTCTCCTTATTGCTGCAGGCTGCGAATATCAGCGAAATGGCCGGTAACTGCGGCGGCAGCCGCCATGGCCGGGCTCACCAGGTGCGTGCGTCCGCCGCGGCCCTGGCGGCCTTCAAAGTTACGGTTACTGGTGGATGCACAACGCTCGCCTGGGTTCAGGCGGTCATTGTTCATTGCCAGGCACATAGAGCAGCCCGGCAAACGCCATTCAAAACCGGCTTCGATAAAAATCTTATCCAGGCCTTCGGCTTCTGCCTGCGCTTTCACCGGGCCGGAGCCTGGAACCACAAGGGCCTGTACGCCCGGTGCGACTTTGCGCCCTTTGGCGATTTCTGCCGCTGCCCGCAAATCTTCAATACGTGAGTTGGTGCAGGAGCCGATAAAGACTTTATCGATCGCCACGTCGGTCAGCGGAACGCCGGGTTTGAGGCCCATATAGGCCAGCGCTTTTTCCGCCGAGGCGCGCTCTACCGGATCGGCAAAGGAAGCCGGATCGGGAATTTTGTCGGTGACGGAGATAACCTGACCTGGGTTAGTGCCCCAGGTCACTTGCGGCGCAATCTCTTCCGCCTGCAGTGTTACCACGGTGTCGAAGACCGCGTCTTCATCGGTTTTCAGGGTCTTCCAGTACGCGATGGCGTCGTCAAAATCTTTGCCCTTCGGCGCGTGCAGACGGCCCTTCACATAGTTGAACGTGGTTTCATCCGGGGCGACCAGACCTGCTTTTGCGCCCATCTCAATGGCCATGTTGCACAGTGTCATACGGCCTTCCATGCTCAGGGCGCGGATCGCCTCGCCGCAGAACTCCACCACATGCCCTGTACCGCCTGCGCTGCCAGTTTTACCGATAATCGCCAGCACGATATCTTTCGCGGTGATACCCGGCGCGGCTTTGCCTTTCACTTCGATTTTCATGGTCTTCGCACGACCCTGTTTCAGGGTTTGCGTTGCCAGTACGTGTTCAACTTCAGAGGTCCCGATGCCGAAGGCCAGCGCGCCAAATGCGCCGTGCGTTGCGGTATGAGAGTCGCCACACACAATGGTCATGCCCGGCAGGGTAATGCCCTGTTCCGGCCCCATCACATGGACGATGCCCTGATAAGGATGGTTCAGGTCATACAGCTCAACGCCGAACTCGTTACAGTTTTTGATCAGCTCTTGCATCTGGATGCGCGCCATCTCGCCTGAGGCGTTGATGTCTTTGGTCTGCGTGGAGACGTTGTGATCCATGGTAGCAAAGGTTTTACCCGGCTGACGAACCGGACGATGATGAGCGCGCAAGCCATCAAAAGCCTGCGGTGACGTCACTTCATGCACCAGATGTCTGTCGATATACAACAGCGGGGTTTCATTTGGCGCTTCATAGACCACATGGGCGTCAAACAGTTTTTCATACAAGCTCTTGGCCATGATCATACCCCTTCAGTGACATAGCGGGCGATGATGTCACCCATCTCATCGGTACTAACGGCGGCAGCGCCGCGGGCTAAATCGCCAGTGCGTACACCTTCTTCTAAAGCACGGTTGATGGCGCTTTCGATGGCGGAAGCCGCATCGTCAGCGTCCAGGCTGTAGCGCAGTAACAGCGCCAGCGACAGGATCTGTGCAATCGGGTTAGCGATATTTTTACCGGCGATATCCGGCGCTGAGCCACCAGCCGGTTCATACAGACCAAATCCTTGTTCGTTCAGACTGGCCGAAGGCAGCATACCCATGGAGCCCGTGATCATGGCGCATTCATCAGACAGAATGTCGCCAAACAGGTTTGAACACAGCAGCACATCGAACTGGGACGGATCTTTAATCAACTGCATGGTCGCGTTGTCGATATACATATGAGCCAGTTCAACATCCGGGTATTCCGTTGCGATTTCGTTGACGATTTCGCGCCATAACAATGATGTCTGCAGGACGTTGGCTTTGTCGATAGAGTGCACTTTTTTACGGCGCTTGCGTGCGGATTCAAAGGCGATACGCGCGATACGCTCGATCTCAAAACGGTGATACACCTCGGTATCAAACGCTTTTTCGTGCTGGCCTGTTCCTTCGCGCCCTTTTGGCTGACCGAAGTAGATACCGCCGGTTAATTCGCGCACGCACAGAATGTCGAAGCCATTTGCTGCGATGTCTTCGCGCAGCGGGCAGAATGCTTCCAGACCCTGGTACAGTTTGGCCGGACGCAGGTTGCTGAACAATTTAAAGTGCTTACGCAACGGCAGCAGCGCGCCGCGTTCCGGCTGCTGCGCCGGGGGCAGGTTTTCCCATTTCGGACCGCCAACAGAGCCGAACAGAATAGCATCAGCCTGCTCGCAGCCTACAACCGTTGCCTGTGGCAACGGGTTCCCGTGGCGATCAATCGCGATGCCGCCAACGTCATAATGGCTGGTGGTAATGTGCAGGCCAAAACGGTTACGCACGGCTTCCAGTACTTTCAGGGCTTGCGCCATGACTTCCGGGCCAATGCCATCGCCCGGCAACACAGCAATATGGTAATTCTTCGACATCACACGGTTTCCTTGTTGTTCTCTTTGTTCTGAGCTTTGCGTTGCAATTCTTGTTCAACTTCCGCAGCACGCCAGATGCTGTTCAGCACGTGCACCATGGCCTTGGCGGAGGATTCAACAATGTCGGTCGCCAGACCGACGCCATGGAAACGACGGCCGTTATAATTCACCACGATATCCACCTGGCCCAGTGCGTCTTTGCCGTGGCCTTTGGCGCTCAAGCCGTATTTCACCAGCTCAATGTCGTATTCGGTGACACGGTTAATGGCCTGATAGAGAGCATCGACCGGACCGTTACCGTTGGCAGCTTCTGTTTTGATTTCGTCTCCACAGGCCAGTTTCACCGAGGCGGTGGCGATATTGTTGGAACCAGACTGCACGTTGAAATAGTCCAGACGGAAATGTTCTGGCTCTTCCTGCTGCTTGTTAATGAACGCCAGAGCTTCCAGATCGTAATCAAAGACCTGGCCTTTTTTATCCGCCAGTTTCAGGAAGGCGTCGTACAGGTTATCCAGATTGTAATCGGCTTCTTTGTAGCCCATCTCTTCCATACGGTGTTTTACTGCCGCGCGACCTGAACGGGAGGTCAGGTTCAGCTGTACCTGGTTCAGACCGATGGATTCCGGGGTCATGATTTCGTAGTTTTCACGGTTTTTCAGCACGCCATCCTGGTGAATACCGGAAGAGTGGGCGAAAGCGCCGGTACCGACAATCGCTTTGTTCGCCGGGATCGGCATGTTGCAGATTTGACTAACCGTCTGGCTGGTGCGCCAGATTTCATGGTGATTAATACGGGTGTGCACGTTCATAATGTCTTTGCGCACTTTAATCGCCATGATCACTTCTTCCAGTGAACAGTTACCGGCACGTTCGCCGATACCGTTCATTGCGCCTTCTACCTGGCGTGCACCCGCATGCACTGCCGCGATGGCGTTGCCTACTGCTAAACCTAAGTC
Organism: Kosakonia oryzendophytica; assembly: GCF_900094925.1. Taxonomy (GTDB): domain Bacteria; phylum Pseudomonadota; class Gammaproteobacteria; order Enterobacterales; family Enterobacteriaceae; genus Kosakonia; species Kosakonia oryzendophytica. The sequence goes on from NZ_FMAY01000002.1 coordinate 501,352, forward strand.
ATCGTGGGTGTGAACGGAGATAATCGCTTTATCAATATTAGGCACGAGTTCATACAGGCCGGAGATGATGTTGGCGAATTCAAAGGGCATGGTGTAACCGACGGTATCCGGAATATTGATGGTTTTTGCCCCTGCGTTGATCGCCGCTTCCACAACGCGCGCCAGATCGTCAATCGGTGTACGGCCTGCATCTTCACAGGAGAATTCAACATCGTCGGTATAATTGCGCGCACGTTTTACCATATAGATTGCACGTTCAATGACTTCATCCAGCGTGCTGCGCAACTTGGTGGCGATGTGCATGGGGGAGGTGGCGATAAACGTGTGAATACGAAATGCTTCCGCCACTTTTAACGATTCTGCTGCGACATCGATATCTTTTTCTACGCAGCGGGCGAGGGCGCAAACCCGGCTATTTTTCACCTGGCGCGCAATAGTCTGTACGGATTCAAAATCACCCGGGGACGAAACCGGGAAACCGACTTCCATCACATCGACACCCATACGTTCCAGCGCCAGGGCGATTTGCAGCTTCTCTTTCACGCTCAGGCTTGCCTGTAACGCCTGTTCGCCATCGCGTAATGTGGTATCGAAAATAACGACTTGCTGGCTCATGGTTTAGGTCCTTTTTCTCTTAGGTCGCCTCGCTACGAGCATAAAAAAACCCGCGCCAAGGCGCGGGTTCTTAGTCTTAAACTGGAAGACGATTCAACTCTGAATATCGCCCACCGGTCTACCGCGCACGAGAGATGCGTTTAGTAGTAGTAGACCAGCGAAACCGACGTTGCGAATCATGAATCATGCTCCAGATGAATGCGATATGCTTTTAGTGGTACTGGATACGCCGAACAATGTCAACCCTTGCCGCTAAAAATGGCCCTTGGTTGACTCGGATTATTTTATGGCTGGTTAGTCAATTATTCTGCGTGAAAAAAGAAAAACAAAATTACTGGTTGTATGTTAAGGCCAGTTTTATTGTCATTATCGGATTGACATGAACCACGGAGCCGCGGAAACAGGACTTCCTGAGATGAAATGGTGGCGTGCGTCATAATAGTTGTTTAACTTAAGTGTACTCAATAAAATGAGCATTAATTTTATTGGACATAAGCGATAGCGTTGTCAATTATTTTATGATGATAGTTACGTTGCTTTTATAATTCAGAGGTATTAATTCGCATTCGGAATAGATAATATTGCTGTTGCTTTTTTTTATTTGTTTTGTGCACTTAGCTATCGGGCTTTATATAATCCTAATTTGCTGTGGCTCACTTCTAATAATGCTATATGCATGATAAATCATCTTCCTGAATATTATTATTATACAAGCGAAGGGAGCTTATCATGACGACAGCATGCAACACTCCAGGGAAAGTCGTTGATAACCATAAGATTAGTGAGGTAGGTAAGCCACAGTTACGTTCCGTTGATCTGAATTTACTCACCGTCTTTGACGCGGTGATGCAAGAACAAAACATCACCCGGGCAGCGCATTCGCTCGGTATGTCACAACCTGCGGTGAGTAATGCCGTTGCACGGCTTAAGTTGATGTTTAATGACGAGCTCTTTGTTCGTTATGGACGGGGGATCCAGCCGACTACACGCGCATTTCAGCTTTTTGGCTCCATTCGACAGGCCTTGCAATTGGTGCAAAATGAGTTACCAGGCTCCGGTTTTGAACCGGTGACCAGCGAACGCGTGTTTAATCTTTGTGTCTGCAGTCCGCTTGATAATTTTTTAACATCCATAATTTACAAAAATGTTCAGAAACTCGCCCCCAATATTCATTTAGTGTTCAAGTCTGCGCTTAATCACAATACTGAACATCAATTGCGTTACCAGGAAGTTGAATTTGTGGTCGGCTACGAAGAATTTCGTCGCCCGGAGTTTTCCTGTGTACCGCTTTTTAAAGATGACATGGTGCTGGTTGTCAGTAAAAAGCATCCGCGAATTGATGCAATCATCACAGAAGCGGACGTTTTTAATGAGCAGCACGCCGTTGTTTCCCTCGAACGCTATGCTTCTTTTAGCCAGCCCTGGTATGACACGCCCGAAAAGCAAAGCCGCATTGCTTATCAAGGGATGGCGCTGACCAGCGTGTTAAACGTGGTTTCACAAACCCACCTGGTGGCCATTGCGCCGCGTTGGCTCGTGGATGAATTTGCTGCGAGTCTGGAATTACAGGCGCTTCCGTTGCCTCTTCGGCTGAAAAGCCGAACGTGCTACCTCTCCTGGCACGAAGCGGCGGGGCGTGACAAAGGCCATCAGTGGATGGAAGAGGTGCTCGTCTCTGTCTGCCGCCGCTGACATGCCTTCAATAAACCAGGCTTTAAACGCCTGGTTTATTCTGCCTTGATTTTCACTGCCAGTATTTTGTCCTGATTTTCGTCTGTAGTGGCGTCGGTGTTCGCGTTAAAAATGCATGAATTACTGAACATGCTGCGGTTCGGATGATGAATGGTCATCGTCTTTGCTTATCACAGAGGTTTCCACCAATTCTTGTTTGTGGACTTCGTTTTTCCTCTTTTCCGGCGGGTGGGCGGCGACGGTTTGCTGATTGCTTGCCAGATTTTGAGCGGTTATGGTAACTGCCATTCATAATCAGAAGGCAGGGACTTCCTGTTCTGTACAGTGCGACAGTGCGGAAATGATTTTCGCTGTCAATCGACAAACGAAAGCCTGGAGGCAAACCATGGAGATGTTGTCTGGAGCCGAGATGGTCGTCCGATCGCTTATCGATCAAGGCGTCAAGAAGGTGTTCGGTTATCCCGGAGGCGCGGTCCTCGATATCTACGATGCCCTGCATACTATTGGCGGTATAGAACATGTATTAGTACGCCATGAACAGGCTGCAGTACACATGGCTGACGGACTGGCGCGAGCCACGGGGGAAGTCGGTGTGGTGCTGGTGACTTCCGGTCCGGGGGCGACAAACGCTATCACCGGTATTGCCACGGCGTATATGGATTCGATTCCATTGGTGGTGCTGTCCGGGCAGGTGGCGACCTCTTTGATTGGCTATGATGCTTTTCAGGAGTGCGACATGGTGGGGATTTCCCGCCCGGTAGTGAAACACAGTTTCTTGGTTAAGCAAACCGAAGACATCCCCGGAGTATTAAAGAAAGCGTTCTGGTTGGCGGCCAGTGGCCGGCCGGGGCCGGTGGTCGTCGATTTGCCGAAAGACATCATGAATCCGGCTAACAAGCTGCCTTATGTCTGGCCGGAGTCGGTCAGCATGCGTTCCTACAACCCCACTACGCAGGGGCATAAAGGGCAAATCAAACGCGCCTTACAAACGCTGAGCGCAGCTAAAAAGCCGGTTATCTATGTTGGTGGTGGCGCGATTAATTCCGCCTGTGAAACTCAGCTGCGCCAGCTTGCGGAAAAGCTCAATTTACCGGTGGTATCGTCTTTGATGGGGTTGGGCGCTTTCCCGGCGTCGCACCGTCAGTCGCTTGGCATGCTGGGTATGCATGGCACCTATGAAGCTAACATGACCATGCACAACGCCGACGTTATTTTTGCGGTGGGCGTACGTTTTGACGATCGCACAACCAACAACCTGGCAAAATATTGCCCGGAAGCCACAGTGCTGCATATCGATATCGATCCTACCTCTATTTCTAAAACGGTGCAGGCGGATGTGCCTATCGTGGGGGATGCGCGGCTGGTGCTGGAGCAAATGCTGGAGTTGCTGGAACAAGAGACCTATCCGCAATCGCCAGATGATATTCGCGACTGGTGGCTGCGCATCGATCAGTGGCGTGCGCGACAGTGCCTGAAATATGACACGCAAAGTGAGAGTATCAAACCGCAGGCGGTGATCGAAACCATCTGGCGTTTAACTCATGGCGATGCGTATGTCACGTCCGATGTCGGGCAACACCAGATGTTTGCGGCGCTCTATTATCGCTTTGATAAGCCGCGGCGCTGGATCAATTCGGGGGGGCTGGGCACTATGGGCTTTGGTTTGCCTGCGGCGCTTGGCGTAAAAATGGCCTTCCCGGATGAGATGGTCATCTGTGTCACCGGGGACGGCAGCATCCAGATGAATATTCAGGAGCTTTCTACGGCGCTGCAATATGAGTTGCCGGTGCTGGTGCTGAATCTCAACAACCGTTACCTGGGGATGGTGAAGCAGTGGCAGGATATGATCTATTCTGGTCGCCATTCGCAATCTTACATGCAGTCGCTCCCGGATTTTGCTCGCCTGGCGGAAGCGTATGGTCACGTAGGTATCAATATTACGCGTCCGGAAGAGCTGGAACAAAAGCTCGCGCAGGCGCTGGAGCAGGTGAAGAATAATCGCCTGGTATTTGTTGATGTTACCGTTGACGGTAGTGAACACGTTTATCCGATGCAGATCCGCGGTGGCGGCATGGATGAGATGTGGTTAAGCAAAACGGAGAGGACCTGATTATGCGGCGGATACTGTCTGTCTTACTGGAAAATGAGTCAGGTGCGTTATCGCGCGTGATTGGTCTGTTCTCACAGCGTGGCTATAACATTGAAAGCCTGACGGTTGCGCCCACGGACGATCCCACATTGTCGCGCATGACGATCCAGACCGTCGGCGATCAGAAAGTGCTGGAACAAATTGAAAAGCAACTGCATAAACTGGTCGATGTCCTGCGTGTGAATGAGCTGGGGCAGGGGGCTTACGTTGAGCGTGAGATCATGCTGGTGAAGATCCAGGCCAGCGGCTACGGGCGCGAAGAAGTGAAGCGCAATGCAGAGATCTTTCGCGGTCAGATCATTGATGTTACGCCTTCTATTTATACGGTTCAGCTTGCCGGCACCAGCGATAAGCTGGACGCATTTTTAGCGACCATTCGTGACGTGGCAAAAATCGTTGAGGTTGCACGCTCCGGCGTGGTGGGGTTGTCACGCGGTGATAAAATCATGCGTTAAGCGTGATTAGCCTTCAGCATTTAAAGGCCTGACATCCGGTGTCGGGCCTTTTTTTTGCGAAATCAGATGGAACCAGAGACGAAAGCGGTTGCCGCAGTGCCTATTCTGCGCTTAGATGTTATGGAAATTAGCCTATATCCCTAAAAAGGTTATGGAGTGCACTATTTTAAGGGGAAATTGTGAAACTGGATGAAATCGCCCGGCTAGCTGGCGTCTCACGAACCACGGCAAGCTACGTCATCAATGGTAAGGCGAAGCAATATCGTGTCAGCGACAAAACCGTTGAAAAAGTCATGGCCGTCGTTCGTGAGCATAACTACCACCCGAATGCGGTAGCGGCTGGGTTGCGAGCAGGACGTACTCGCTCTATTGGGCTGGTTATCCCCGATCTCGAAAATACGAGTTACACCCGTATTGCTAACTATCTGGAACGGCAGGCCCGTCAGCGTGGTTATCAGTTGCTGATTGCCTGTTCGGAAGATCAACCTGATAACGAAATGCGCTGTATTGAACATCTCCTGCAGCGCCAGGTGGATGCGATCATCGTTTCCACTTCGCTGCCGCCGGAGCATCCTTTCTATCAGCGCTGGGCAAATGACTCTTTCCCCATTGTCGCACTGGATCGTGCGCTGGATCGTGAACACTTCACCAGCGTGGTAGGTGCCGATCAGGACGATTCAGAAATGCTGGCGGCAGAACTGCGCAAATTCCCGGCTGAACGCGTGCTGTACATGGGCGCGCTGCCCGAGCTGTCGGTCAGCTTCCTGCGTGAGCAAGGGTTCCGCACCGCCTGGAAAGACGATCCGCGCGAGGTGCAGTATCTCTACGCTAATAGCTACGAGCGGGAAGCCGCGGCTCAGTTGTTCGAAAAATGGCTGGAAACGAACCCGATGCCACAAGCGCTGTTTATCACTTCGTTTGCGTTATTGCAGGGCGTGCTGGATGTGACCTTACGCCGCGACGGTAAACTGCCGTCTGATTTAGCCATTGCGACCTTTGGCGATCACGAACTGCTGGATTTCCTGCAATGCCCGGTGCTTGCTGTTGCGCAGCGTCATCGTGATGTGGCTGAGCGTGTACTGGAAATTGTGCTGGCAAGCCTCGACGAGCCGCGCAAACCGAAAGCAGGTCTGAGCCGCATCCGCCGCAATCTCTACCGTCGCGGGATATTAAGTCGCGTTTAATCATCGACATTAAAGGCAGCGGCAGCTGCCTTTTTTGTTTTGGTGACTGTCTTTAATCATTTTATTGCTTTTCATCTTCCTAAGATAAATCCTTATTTTTTATCAGGTGGCTTTTTATTTATTCAGGTTGTTTCTTTAAATCCAATTTTTATGTGTTATTGAGAAGTAACTGAACATGATTTCTGTATTAAATTGTTACATCTGAAAAAAGAGCGCAATTGCCGAATTAACAACCGCTTCTGGCAGACAGATTTTACCATCTCTCATCTGCCGCCACGCTAAGTGCAGCCGCACGTAACTGGCACTGTTCAGGTGCGTCAATATGTCTTAAAATGCCGCCCGCGTCGCAAACTGACACTTTATATTTCGCGCGCAGAAATTGAATGGTTTTAAACGCCGGTGCGCATATTCTGTTTTTTTTCTTGCAAATATTCATGACGTTAATTTGCCTCGTAAGCTGAGCAGTAATTCACCAACGCAGATATTCACTGCGAATAAGGGATCTTTTGCTCTGGTTAGCCTTTGCGCTGGCTTGACAAGCTTTTCCTCCGCTCCGTAAACTCCCTTGGTGGGATTTTGTGGGATAAAGTGGTGAAAAAGATCACCTGGGGGTGAACCGGACATGTTCCGTGGCGCGACGTTAGTCAATCTCGACAGCAAAGGGCGGTTATCCGTTCCGACCCGTTATCGGGATTTGCTGCAGGAGAATGCTTCCGGTCAGATGGTGTGTACCATTGACATCCGTCACGCATGCCTGCTGCTTTACCCTCTGCCCGAATGGGAAATTATCGAGCAAAAATTGTCGCGTCTGTCGAGCATGAATCCGCTTGAGCGGCGCGTACAACGTTTATTGCTGGGACACGCCAGCGAGTGCCAGATGGATAGCGCCGGGCGTTTATTGATCGCACCTGTTTTGCGACAACACGCCGGGCTGACCAAAGAAGTGATGCTGGTCGGGCAGTTCAATAAATTTGAGCTGTGGGACGAAACGACCTGGTATCAACAGGTCAAGGAAGATATCGACGCTGAGCAATCGGGTTCCGAAGCGCTTTCGGATCGATTGCAGGATTTGTCTCTGTAAAGATGATGGAAAATTTTAAACACACGACGGTGCTGCTGGATGAGGCCGTTAATGGCCTGAATATTCGTCCGGATGGCATTTACATCGATGGCACTTTTGGTCGCGGTGGTCACTCGCGCCTGATCCTCTCCCGTCTGGGAGCGGCAGGACGCTTGCTGGCGATCGATCGCGATCCGCAGGCGATTGCTGTAGCTCAAACCATTGATGATCCTCGCTTCTCCATCATTCATGGACCTTTCTCTGCGCTTGCTGATTATGTCAGCGAGCGTGACCTTATTGGCAAGATCGATGGAATTCTTCTCGATCTTGGCGTTTCTTCACCGCAACTTGACGATCCTGAACGCGGTTTCTCTTTTATGCGTGATGGGCCGCTGGATATGCGTATGGATCCTACGCGTGGCCAGTCCGCAGCCGAATGGCTGCAAACCGCTGAAGAAGCCGATATTGCCTGGGTGTTGAAGACCTTTGGCGAAGAGCGTTTTGCCAAGCGTATTGCCCGCGCCATTGTTGAGCGTAACCGCGTTGACCCGATGACCCGTACAAAGGAGCTGGCGGAAGTGGTTGCGGCGGCGACACCGGTGAAAGACAAGTTCAAACATCCCGCGACCCGTACCTTCCAGGCGGTGCGCATTTGGGTGAACAGTGAACTGGAGGAGATCGAGCAGGCGCTAAAAAACTCGCTCGGCGTGCTGGCCCCGGGAGGGCGGCTTTCGATTATCAGCTTCCATTCGCTGGAAGACCGGATTGTAAAACGCTTTATGCGTGAACAAAGCCGGGGCCCGCAGGTTCCTGCCGGGTTGCCGATGACCGAAGAGCAACTCAGGAAACTGGGTGGCCGTCAGTTGCGAGCATTAGGAAAGTTGATGCCGGGTGAAGAAGAAGTGGCTGAAAACCCACGTGCCCGTAGTTCAGTTCTGCGTATTGCAGAGAGGACGAACGCATGATCGGCAGAGTGACAGAGACCCTGAGCAAAATGAAAGGATCGTTAGGAAGCAACGAGCGCCATGCTTTGCCTGGCGTGATCGGCGACGATCTTTTGCGATTTGGGAAACTGCCACTCTGTCTGTTCATTTGCATCATCATGACGGCGGTGACGGTGGTGACCACCTCTCACCACACACGCTTATTAACCGCGCAGCGCGAGCAGATGGTTCTCGAACGTGATGCGCTGGATATCGAGTGGCGTAACCTGATCCTGGAAGAGAACGCGCTTGGCGATCACAGCCGGGTTGAACGGATCGCGACGGAAAAGCTGCAAATGCAGCATGTCGATCCCTCCCAGGAAAATATCGTGGTACAGAAATAGTGACGAATAAGGAATCACGCGACGCATGAAAGCAGCGGCGAAGACGCTTAAACCGAAACGCCAGGAAGAACAGGCCAACTTTGTGAGTTGGCGTTTTGCGTTGCTTTGCGGTTGCATTTTACTGGCGCTGGGATTCCTGCTTTGCCGGGTCGCGTATTTGCAAATCGTCAACCCGGATATGCTGGTGCGTGAAGGGGACATGCGTTCCCTGCGCGTTCAGGAAGTCGCGACATCGCGCGGGATGATTACCGATCGCTCCGGTCGTCCGCTGGCGGTAAGTGTGCCGGTGAAAGCCATTTGGGCCGATCCGAAAGAATTACACGATGCTGGCGGCGTTACGCTGGATAACCGCTGGAAAGCCCTTTCCGACGCGCTGAACATGCCGCTCGATCAACTCGCTGCGCGCATTAATGCCAACCCCAAAATGCGTTTTATCTATCTGGCCCGCCAGGTCAACCCGGATCTGGGCGACTACATCAAAAAACTCAAGCTGCCGGGCATCCACCTGCGGGAAGAGTCTCGCCGTTACTACCCGTCCGGGGAAGTAACCGCTCACCTCATTGGCTTTACCAACGTTGACGGCCAGGGGATTGAAGGGGTTGAGAAAAGTTTTGATAAGTGGTTAACCGGGCAACCGGGCGAACGTATTGTGCGTAAAGATCGCTATGGCCGCGTTATCGAAGATATTTCTTCAACGGACAGCCAGGCTGCGCATAACCTGGCACTGAGCATCGATGAGCGCTTGCAGGCGCTGGTCTACCGTGAACTGAATAACGCGGTGGCTTTTAACAAAGCAGAGTCCGGTAGCGCGGTGTTGGTGGATGTTAACACCGGTGAGGTGCTGGCGATGGCGAATAGCCCCTCGTATAACCCGAATAACTTCACCGGTACGGCGCAGGATGCCATGCGCAACCGCGCTATCACCGACGTCTTCGAACCGGGTTCCACCGTTAAGCCCATGGTGGTAATGACCGCGTTGCAGCGCGGTGTGGTGAACCCGAACACGGTGTTAAATACCGTGCCTTATCGTATTAACGGCCATGAAATCAAAGACGTGGCGCGTTACAGCGAATTGACCCTCACCGGGGTACTACAGAAGTCGAGTAACGTTGGTGTGTCAAAACTGGCGTTAGCGATGCCCTCCTCAGCGTTAGTAGATACTTACTCACGTTTTGGACTGGGAAAAACGACCAATTTGGGGATGGTCGGGGAACGCAGTGGCTTATTTCCTCAAAAACAACGGTGGTCTGACATAGAGAGGGCCACCTTCTCTTTTGGCTACGGGCTAATGGTAACGCCGTTACAGTTAGCGCGTGTCTACGCAACGATTGGCAGCTATGGCATCTATCGCCCGCTGTCGATTACCAAAGTTGATCCGCCCGTGCCGGGCGAACGTGTCTTTGCCGAGCCCATTGTGCGCACTGTGGTGCATATGATGGAGAGTGTTGCGCTGCCAGGCGGCGGCGGGGTGAAGGCAGCCATCAAAGGGTATCGCATCGCTATCAAGACCGGTACAGCCAAAAAAGTCGGTCCGGATGGTCGCTATATCAATAAATACATTGCTTACACCGCTGGCGTCGCGCCAGCCAGCCGCCCGCGCTTTGCGCTGGTGGTGGTCATTAACGATCCGCAAGCGGGTAAATACTACGGTGGCGCCGTGTCTGCGCCGGTCTTCGGTGCCATCATGGGCGGCGTTCTGCGCACCATGAACATTGAGCCGGATGCGCTGACCACGGGCGAGAAAAGTGAGTTTGTAATTAATCAAGGCGAGGGAACAGGTGGCAGATCGTAATTTGCGCGACCTTCTCGCTCCGTGGGTGCCTGGTGCGCCGGAGCGAGCACTGCGGGAGATGACGCTCGACAGCCGTGTGGCTGCATCGGGTGATCTCTTTGTGGCGGTGGTCGGTCATCAGGCGGACGGGCGTCGTTATATCCCGCAGGCGATTGCGCAAGGTGTTGCTGCCATTATTGCTGAAGCGAAAGGCGAAGCAAATGACGGTGAAATTCGTGAAATGCACGGCGTGCCGGTCATTTATCTCAGCCAGTTAAATGAGCGCCTTTCTGCGCTGGCGGGCCGTTTTTACGGTGAGCCTTCTGAACAATTACGCCTGATTGGCGTAACCGGCACCAACGGTAAAACCACCACCACACAACTGCTGGCGCAATGGAGTCAGTTACTGGGTGAAACCAGTGCGGTGATGGGGACCGTGGGTAACGGTTTGTTGGGCAAAGTCAGCCCAACGGAAAATACCACCGGCTCTGCGGTGGATGTGCAGCACGTGATTGCCAGCCTTGCGCAACAAGGGGCAACCCTTGCGGCGATGGAAGTTTCATCACACGGTTTGGTGCAGCATCGCGTTGCCGCATTGAAATTTGTCGCCTCCGTATTTACCAATTTAAGCCGCGATCATCTTGATTATCACGGTGATATGACGCAGTACGAAGCGGCGAAATGGCTGCTGTTTTCCTCGCACCACTATGGTCAGGCGATCGTAAACGCCGATGACGAAGTGGGGCGCCGCTGGCTGGCGAATCTGCCGGATGCGGTCGCGGTATCGATGGAAGATCATATCAACCCGAACTGCCATGGCCGTTGGTTGAAAGCTGTGGCGGTGGAGTATCACGACAGCGGTGCCACGATTCGCTTTGATTCCTCATGGGGTGAAGGCGAAATTGAAAGCCGTCTGATGGGCGCATTTAACGTCAGCAATTTGCTGCTGGCGTTGGCAACGCTGTTGGCGCTGGGTTATCCGCTTCATGACTTACTGAAAACGGCCTCCCAACTGCAGCCGGTTTGTGGGCGTATGGAAGTGTTCAGCGCACCGGGAAAACCGACGGTTGTCGTTGACTATGCCCATACGCCGGATGCGCTGGAAAAAGCGCTGCAGGCGGCACGCCTGCACTGCACCGGCAAACTGTGGTGCGTGTTTGGCTGCGGCGGCGATCGTGATAAAGGCAAACGACCACTGATGGGCGCCATTGCGGAACAATTTTCGGATGTGCCCGTGGTGACGGATGACAACCCGCGCACGGAAGAGCCCCGGGCCATTATTAATGACATTCTTGCCGGGATGCTGGACGCAGGCCGCGCCCATGTAGTGGAAGGTCGCGCAGAAGCGGTGACCAACACTATTATGCAGGCCAAAGAAAACGACGTGGTGTTGCTGGCTGGTAAGGGCCATGAAGATTACCAGATTGTCGGTACGCGTCGTCTTGATTATTCCGACCGCGTGACGGCCGCACGTTTGCTGGGGGTAGTGGCATGATTAGCGTAACGCTTGGCCAGCTTGCCCACATTCTACAGGCAGAATTACACGGTCAGGATGTCACCGTTGATGCGGTGACCAGTGATACCCGCAAATTAACGCCGGGTTGCCTGTTTGTAGCGCTGAAAGGTGAACGTTTTGATGCCCATGACTTTGCTGATAAAGCCAAAGAGGGCGGTGCTGGCGCGCTGTTGGTCAGCCGGAAACTGGATACTGACCTGCCGCAACTGGTGGTGAAGGATACCCGGCAGGCGTTTGGCGAACTGGCGGCATGGGTTCGCCAGCAGGTTCCGGCTCGCGTTGTCGCACTGACGGGATCTTCCGGCAAGACCTCGGTAAAAGAGATGACCGCAGCCATTCTCAGCGAATGCGGGAATACCCTCTATACCGCGGGGAACCTCAACAACGATATCGGCGTGCCGATGACGCTGTTGCGTTTGACCAAAGAGCATCAGTACGCGGTGATTGAACTGGGGGCTAACCACCAGGGCGAAATCGCCTGGACCGTAGGACTGACCCGCCCGGAAGCGGCACTGGTGAATAACCTGGCGGCGGCGCATCTGGAAGGTTTTGGTTCGCTGGCGGGCGTGGCAAAGGCCAAAGGTGAAATTTACACCGGGCTGCCGGACAACGGCATTGCCATTATAAATGCCGATAACAACGATTGGCTGAACTGGCAGAGCATCATCGGCGAACGCAAAGTCTGGCGCTTCTCGCCGAATGCGGCGAACAGTGATTTTACCGCGACCAACGTTCATGTGACCTCTCACGGTACGGAATTCACGTTACAAACGCCGGGCGGCAGCATTGACATCACGCTACCGTTGCCGGGCCGCCACAACATTGCCAATGCACTGGCGGCGACCGCGCTGGCGATGGCGGTTGGCGCAAGTCTCGATGCGGTGAAGAAAGGGCTGGCGAATCTGAAAGCCGTACCTGGTCGCCTGTTCCCGGTGCAGTTAAGCGAAAATCAGTTACTGCTGGATGACACTTATAACGCCAATGTCGGGTCAATGACCGCGGCAGCACATGTGCTGGCCGAAATGCCTGGCTACCGCGTGATGGTGGTGGGTGACATGGCTGAACTCGGTGATGAGAGTAAGGCCTGCCACATTCAGGTTGGTGAAGCGGCAAAAGCTGTCGGTATCGACAAAGTACTGAGCGTGGGAACGTTGAGTCAGGCATTAAGTTCCGCCAGCGGCGTTGGCGAGCATTTTAACGATAAAGCGGCAGTAGTGGCGCGTTTAAAAACGCTGATTGCCGAACAACAAATTTTGACCATTTTGGTTAAAGGTTCACGTAGTTCCGCCATGGAAGAGGTGGTTCGCGAATTACAGGAGAACGGGACATGTTAGTGTGGCTGGCCGAACATTTGGTCAAATATTATTCAGGCTTTAACGTCTTTTCTTATCTGACGTTTCGCGCCATTGTCAGCCTGCTGACCGCGCTCTTCATCTCATTGTGGATGGGGCCGCGCATGATTGCCCGCCTGCAAAAACTCTCTTTTGGCCAGGTTGTACGTAACGATGGCCCGGAGTCACACTTCAGCAAACGTGGCACTCCCACGATGGGCGGCATCATGATCCTCACCGCCATCGTTGTTTCCGTGCTGTTGTGGGCTTATCCGTCTAACCCGTACGTCTGGTGCGTGCTGGTTGTGTTGGTGGGCTACGGCGTAATTGGTTTTGTCGACGACTATCGCAAAGTCGTGCGCAAAGACACGAAAGGGCTTATCGCGCGCTGGAAATATTTCTGGATGTCAGTCATCGCACTGGGTGTGGCCTTTGCTTTGTACCTTGCTGGCAAAGATACGCCAGCGACCGAACTGGTGGTGCCGTTCTTTAAAGATGTTATGCCGCAACTGGGCTTGCTCTACATCGCGCTGGCCTACTTTGTGATTGTCGGCACGGGTAATGCGGTCAACCTGACAGATGGTCTGGATGGCCTGGCGATCATGCCCACCGTCTTTGTTGCCGGTGGTTTTGCGCTGGTGGCCTGGGCAACCGGGAACATGAACTTTGCGAACTACCTGCATATTCCTTATCTGCGCCACGCCGGGGAATTGGTTATCGTCTGTACGGCGATTGTTGGCGCAGGATTGGGTTTCTTGTGGTTTAACACTTACCCGGCTCAGGTCTTTATGGGTGATGTGGGATCGCTGGCACTGGGTGGTGCGCTAGGCATTATCGCTGTGCTGCTGCGCCAGGAGTTCCTGTTGGTGATCATGGGTGGCGTATTTGTGGTGGAAACACTGTCGGTCATTTTGCAGGTGGGTTCCTTTAAGCTGCGCGGGCAGCGCATTTTCCGTATGGCACCGATTCACCACCACTATGAACTGAAAGGCTGGCCAGAGCCGCGCGTGATTGTGCGTTTCTGGATTATTTCGCTGATGCTGGTGCTGATTGGCCTGGCAACGCTGAAGGTACGTTAATCATGGCAGATTACCAGGGTAAAAAAGTCGTCATTATCGGTTTAGGCCTGACGGGTCTTTCCTGCGTGGACTTTTTCCTCGCGCGCGGCGTGACGCCGCGGGTGATGGATACGCGTGTTTCACCGCCGGGGCTGGACAAGCTGCCCGAAGAGGTGGAGCGCCATCTTGGTAGTCTCAACGATGACTGGCTGCTGGCGGCGGATATGATCGTCGCAAGCCCCGGCATCGCGCTGGCTCATCCTTCTTTGAGTGCGGCGGCGGATGCGGGTATTGAGATCGTTGGCGATATCGAACTGTTCTGCCGTGAAGCACAAGCGCCGGTGGTGGCCATTACCGGTTCCAACGGTAAAAGTACTGTAACGAAGCTTGTGGGTGAGATGGCCGAAGCGGGCGGCGTTAATGTCGGCGTCGGCGGCAATATTGGTCTGCCTGCACTCATGCTACTGGATGAAGCGCGTGAGCTGTATGTCCTGGAGTTGTCCAGCTTCCAGCTCGAAACCACTTCCAGTCTGCAGGCTGTTGCGGCAACCATACTGAATGTGACGGAAGATCATATGGATCGCTATCCGTTTGGTCTGCAGCAGTATCGCGCCGCGAAGCTGCGTATTTATGAAAACGCGAAGGTGTGCGTGGTCAATGCGGATGATGCACTCACCATGCCGATTCGCGGCGCGGACGAGCGCTGTGTCAGTTTTGGCGTGGATGTGGGCGATTATCATCTGAACCGCCAGCAGGGGGAAACCTGGCTGAGGGTAAAAGGTGAAAAAGTCCTGAACGTTAAAGAGATGAAACTGACCGGGCAGCACAACTACACCAACGCGTTGGCTGCGCTGGCGCTGGCCGATGCCGCAGGTTTACCGCGTGCCAGTAGCCTGAAAGCGCTGACGACATTTACCGGTCTGGCGCATCGCTTCCAGTTGGCGCTGGATCATAACGGGGTGCGCTGGATCAACGACTCGAAAGCCACCAATGTGGGAAGCACCGAAGCCGCGCTGAACGGTTTGAACGTTGACGGTACGCTGCATCTGTTGCTGGGTGGTGATGGCAAATCCGCCGATTTTTCGCCGTTGAAGCGTTACCTCGGTGGCGATCGCGTGCGTTTGTACTGCTTCGGCCGTGATGGTGCGGAGCTGGCAGCGCTGCGACCGGAGATCGCCGATCAAACCGATACGATGGATCAGGCGATGCGCCTTATCGCTACGCGTGTGCAACCTGGCGATATGGTACTGCTGTCACCGGCGTGCGCCAGCCTGGATCAGTTTAAGAATTTTGAACAACGGGGCGATGTCTTTACCCGTCTGGCGCAGGAGTTAGGTTGATGCGTTTAACTCTCCCCCGCCCGCGAATGCCGCGCCTGCCAGGATTTGGGATCCTGGCGTGGCTGTTTGCGGCATTAAAAGGCTGGGTGATGGGATCCAGAGAGAAAGATACCGACAGCCTGGTGATGTATGACCGCACGTTGCTGTGGTTGACCCTGGGCCTGGCGGCTATCGGTTTTGTGATGGTGACCTCGGCGTCAATGCCGGTGGGGCAACGTCTCACTAACGATCCCTTTTTCTTTGCGAAACGCCATGCGTTGTACCTGTTTCTTGCATTTTGCTCGGCGATCATCACGTTGCGGTTACCGATGGAGTTCTGGCAGAAGTACAGCTCTGTGATGCTGATCGCGGCGATCATTATGTTGCTGGTGGTGCTGGTTGTGGGAAGCTCGATTAACGGTGCGTCGCGCTGGATCGATCTTGGTTTGATGCGTTTTCAGCCTGCGGAGTTCACCAAGCTGTCGCTGTTCTGTTATCTGGCGAACTACCTCGTGCGTAAAGTCGATGAAGTGCGTAACAACCTGCGCGGCTTCCTCAAACCGATGGGGGTGATCCTCGTGCTGGCAGTATTACTGCTGGCGCAGCCGGACTTGGGTACTGTGGTGGTGCTGTTTATTACGACGCTGGCGATGCTGTTCCTGGCAGGGGCGAAGTTGTGGCAGTTTATCGCCATTATCGGTATGGGTATTTCGGCAGTAGTGCTGTTGATCCTTGCAGAACCGTATCGTATCCGCCGCGTGACGTCGTTCTGGAACCCGTGGGAAGATCCGTTTGGTAGTGGTTATCAGTTAACCCAGTCGTTGATGGCGTTTGGTCGCGGCGAACTGTGGGGGCAAGGGCTGGGCAATTCGATACAGAAACTGGAGTACTTACCGGAAGCGCATACCGACTTCATCTTCTCCATTATCGGCGAAGAGCTCGGTTATATCGGTGTGGTGCTGGCACTTTTAATGGTATTCTTCGTCGCTTTCCGCGCCATGTCCATCGGGCGTAAAGCGCTGGATATCGACCACCGTTTCTCGGGTTTTCTGGCGTGCTCTATTGGTATCTGGTTTAGCTTCCAGGCTCTGGTTAACGTAGGTGCGGCCGCAGGTATGCTGCCGACCAAAGGGTTAACATTGCCGCTGATCAGCTATGGCGGTTCCAGCTTATTAATTATGTCGATGGCGATTACGCTGTTGCTGCGAATAGATTATGAAACGCGTCTGGAAAAAGCCCAGGCGTTTACACGAGGTTTGCGATGAGTGGTCAACCGAAGCGGTTAATGGTGATGGCAGGCGGCACCGGCGGGCATGTTTTCCCCGGGCTTGCGGTCGCGCACCATTTAATGGATCAGGGCTGGCAAGTACGCTGGCTTGGAACCGCGGATCGCATGGAGGCCGATCTGGTGCCTAAACATGGGATCGAGATCGACTTTATCCGTATCTCTGGCCTGCGTGGCAAAGGGATCAAGGCGCAATTGCTGGCGCCGGTACGTATTTTCAACGCCTGGCGTCAGGCGCGCGCGATTATGCAGCGCTTTAAACCCGACGTAGTGCTGGGGATGGGCGGTTATGTTTCAGGCCCTGGCGGCCTGGCGGCCTGGTCGCTGGGGATCCCGGTGGTGCTGCATGAGCAAAACGGCATTGCCGGTTTGACCAACAAATGGCTGGCGAAAATTGCCACCAAGGTGATGCAGGCATTTCCTGGCGCTTTCCCGAAAGCGGAAGTGGTGGGGAATCCGGTTCGCGTTGATGTGTTGGCGCTTCCGTTGCCGCAGCAGCGTTTACCGGGGCGAGATGGTCCGGTGCGTGTACTGGTTGTCGGCGGCTCGCAAGGTGCGCGTGTACTGAATCAGACCATGCCGCAGGTGGCGGCAAAGCTGGGTGAGTCGGTGACCCTCTGGCATCAGAGTGGTAAGGGCGCACAGCAGGAAGTTGAGCAGGCTTACGCCTCTGCCGGGGCGCCTCAGCATAAAGTAACGGAATTTATTGACGATATGGCGCAAGCCTACGCGTGGGCGGATGTGGTGGTTTGCCGTTCCGGTGCGCTGACGGTCAGTGAAATTGCTGCTGCGGGTTTACCGGCGTTGTTTGTGCCGTTCCAGCATAAAGATCGGCAGCAATACTGGAATGCGCTGCCGCTGGAAAAAGCCGGTGCGGCGAAAATTCTGGAACAACCGCAATTCACCGCTGATGCGGTGGCGGCGATCCTCGCGAGCTGGAACCGCGAAGCATTACTGGATATGGCAGAGCGCGCGCGTGCGGCGGCCATTCCGGATGCCACCGAACGAGTGGCGCATGAAGTGAGCCTGGCAGCACAGGCCTAAATACTGGCGGCGCCTGTTGCGCCGCGCGAATTTGAAGTAGTCGATGGCGTTTAGAGAATGAATACACAAGAACTGGCGAAACTGCGTTCAATCGTGCCCGAGATGCGTCGCGTCCGGCACATTCACTTCGTTGGCATTGGCGGTGCCGGCATGGGTGGTATTGCCGAAGTCCTGGCCAACGAAGGCTATCAGATCAGCGGTTCCGATCTGGCCCCGAACCCGGTAACGCAACAGTTGACGTCACTTGGCGCCACTATTTATTTCAATCACCGCCCGGAAAACGTGAGTGATGCCAGCGTTGTGGTCGTCTCCAGCGCCATCTCTTCCGATAACCCGGAGATCGTTGCTGCACACGAGGCGCGTATTCCGGTGATCCGCCGTGCGGAGATGCTGGCGGAGTTAATGCGTTTTCGTCATGGTATCGCCATTGCCGGGACGCACGGTAAAACCACCACCACTGCGATGGTGGCAAGTATTTACGCAGAAGCGGGTCTGGACCCGACGTTCGTCAACGGTGGGCTGGTAAAAGCCGCCGGGGTACATGCGCGCCTGGGGCACAGCCGTTATTTGATTGCCGAAGCAGATGAGAGCGATGCTTCTTTCCTGCATTTACAACCGATGGTGGCCATTGTCACTAATATCGAAGCCGACCATATGGATACCTACCAGGGCGACTTTGAAAATTTGAAAACGACGTTTATCAACTTCCTGCACAACCTGCCGTTCTATGGCCGTGCAGTGATGTGTGTTGATGACCCGGTGATCCGTGAACTGCTGCCGCGCGTGGGCCGCCAGACAACAACCTACGGTTTTAGCGACGATGCGGATGTTCGCGTTGAGAATTATCGCCAGATTGGGCCGCAGGGGCACTTTACGCTGGTGCGTCAGGATAAGCCGGAACTGCGTGTAACGCTAAATGCGCCGGGCCGTCACAACGCCCTGAATGCCGCCGCCGCAGTTGCCGTGGCGACAGAAGAAGGTATTGAAGACGAGGCTATTCTGCGTGCACTGGAAAGTTTCCAGGGAACCGGGCGTCGTTTCGACTTCCTGGGTGAATTCCCGCTGGAAAGTGTGAATGGCAAACCGGGTACCGCCATGCTGGTTGACGACTATGGCCATCACCCGACCGAAGTGGATGCCACCATTAAAGCAGCGCGTGCGGGCTGGCCGGATAAAAAACTGGTGATGGTATTTCAGCCTCATCGTTATACCCGTACCCGCGATCTGTATGACGACTTTGCCAATGTGCTGACACAGGTCGATGCGCTGCTGATGCTGGAAGTGTATCCGGCGGGTGAAGCGGCGATCCCGGGTGCGGATAGCCGTTCGCTGTGCCGTACGATTCGTGGTCGCGGCAAGATCGATCCGATTCTGGTATCTGATCCAAGCCAGGTTGCGGCAATGCTGGCACCGGTGCTGACGGGTAACGATCTGATCCTGATCCAGGGCGCCGGCAATATCGGCAAAATCGCCCGTAGTCTGGCGGAGAGTAAACTGAAGCCGCAGACCCCGGAGGAGAGTAATGGCTGAGAAAGTCGCTGTTTTGCTCGGCGGCACCTCCGCGGAGCGTGAGGTTTCGCTCAATTCCGGTGCTGCGGTAATTAGCGGCTTACGTGAAGGCGGCGTGGATGCGCATGGTGTTGATCCGCGCGATGTCGATGTCACTCGCCTGAAAGAGATGGGCTATAGCAAAGCGTTTATCGCGTTGCATGGTCGCGGTGGTGAAGACGGTACGCTGCAGGGGTTACTGGAACTGACCGGTGTGGCCTATACCGGTAGCGGCGTGATGGCATCGGCGATTTCGATGGATAAATTACGCAGCAAGCTGCTGTGGCAAGGGGCGGGGCTGCCGGTTGCGCCTTCTGTTGACATCACGCGTGATGCGTTCGAAATAGGCCTAAAAAATGATGATATTCAACGCATTGACCAACTGGGGTTACCCGTTATTGTCAAGCCCAGCCGCGAAGGCTCCAGCGTTGGAATGTCCAAAGTCGACAACAGTGATGATTTGCATGCAGCTTTAGCGCTTGCATTTCAACATGATGATGACGTTCTGATCGAAAAATGGCTGAGTGGACCCGAATTTACCGTGGCGATACTCGGAAATGAAATTTTACCGTCGATCCGCATTCAACCGGCGGGAATCTTCTATGATTATGAGGCGAAGTATCTCTCTGATGAGACGAAATATTTCTGCCCATCAGGTCTGGAAGAGGAGCGTGAAGCGGTTTTACAGTCCCTGGTGCTTAAAGCCTGGCGTGTTTTAGGTTGTCGCGGGTGGGGGCGAATTGATGCGATGCTGGATGGCGACGGTCAGTTTTACTTGCTGGAAGCGAACACCTCGCCGGGGATGACAAGTCATAGCCTGGTGCCGATGGCGGCGCGACAGGCTGGGCTGACCTTCTCGCAACTTGTGGTTCGCATTCTGGATCTGGCGGAGTGATATGTCTCAGGCTGCGCTGAACACGCGAAACCGTGACGAGGAAGCGCTATCGGCTTCCCGACGGAATAATGGAACGCGTCTTGCAGGCATTGTGTTCCTGCTGGCGGTGCTGTGCACCGTGTTTGTTAGCGGCTGGGTGGTGCTGGGCTGGATGGACGATGCGCAGCGGTTGCCATTGTCGAAACTGGTAGTGACGGGCGATCGCCATTACACGCGCAATGATGATATTCGCCAGACGATTCTGGCGTTGGGCGCGCCAGGCACCTTTATGACGCAAGACGTAAACATTATTCAGAGCCAGATAGAGCGTCTGCCCTGGATAAAACAGGCAAGCGTTCGCAAGCAGTGGCCGGACGAATTGAAGATTCATCTGGTTGAATATGTACCCATAGCACGGTGGAATGATCAGCATATGGTTGATGTGGACGGCAATTCTTTCAGCGTGCCGGCCGAACGAACCAGTAAACAAGTTTTACCGATGTTGTACGGTCCCGAAGGCAGTGAAAGCGAAGTTTTACAGGGCTACCGCGATATGGGACAAGTGCTGGCAAAGGATAAGTTCACGTTGAAAGAAGCGGCCATGACCGCACGGCGTTCATGGCAGTTAACGCTGAATAATGACATCAAGCTTAACCTGGGCCGTGGCGATACGATGAAACGGCTGGCACGCTTTGTTGAACTCTACCCGGTTCTTCAGCAGCAGGCGCAAACGGATGGCAAAGAGATAAGCTACGTGGATTTACGCTATGACTCAGGCGCGGCTGTAGGCTGGAAAGCGGCCCCTGTTCAGGAACCGAATCAGCAGCAAAATCAGGCACAACAGAATCAGGCACAGGCAGAGCAACAATGATCAAGGCGACGGACAGAAAACTGGTAGTTGGACTGGAGATTGGCACCGCGAAGGTAGCCGCTTTAGTAGGGGAAGTTCTGCCCGATGGCATTGTGAATATCATTGGCGTGGGAAGTTGCCCGTCCCGTGGGATGGACAAAGGTGGCGTAAACGATTTGGAGTCGGTGGTGAAGTGCGTGCAACGTGCCATCGATCAGGCTGAACTGATGGCCGATTGCCAGATTTCCTCGGTCTACCTTGCGCTGTCGGGGAAACATATTAGTTGCCAGAATGAAATTGGTATGGTGCCGATTTCAGAAGAAGAAGTGACGCAGGAAGACGTTGAAAACGTGGTGCATACCGCTAAGTCGGTACGTGTACGTGATGAACACCGCGTTTTGCATGTCATTCCGCAAGAGTATGCCATTGACTACCAGGAAGGCATCAAAAACCCGGTAGGTCTGTCTGGCGTACGTATGCAAGCAAAGGTGCATTTGATTACCTGCCACAACGACATGGCGAAAAACATCGTGAAAGCGGTTGAACGATGTGGATTAAAAGTTGACCAACTTATTTTCGCAGGACTGGCTTCCAGCTACTCCGTATTAACGGAAGATGAGCGTGAATTGGGGGTCTGCGTTGTTGATATCGGCGGTGGTACAATGGACATGGCGGTCTACACTGGCGGTGCGCTGCGTCATACCAAAGTGATCCCTTACGCAGGGAATGTGGTTACCAGCGATATTGCTTACGCTTTCGGTACACCGCCAAGCGATGCAGAAGCGATCAAGGTTCGTCATGGTTGCGCGCTGGGTTCGCTGGTGGGTAAAGATGAGAGCGTTGAGGTGCCGAGCGTGGGCGGACGTCCGCCGCGTAGTCTGCAGCGTCAGACGTTAGCGGATGTTATTGAACCGCGCTATACCGAACTGCTCAATCTGGTGAACGACGAAATTTTACAGTTGCAAGAACAGCTTCGCCAGCAAGGGGTGAAACATCACCTTGCGGCGGGGATTGTATTGACCGGCGGTGCGGCGCAAATTGAAGGGCTGGCGGCCTGCGCGCAGCGCGTATTCCATACGCAGGTGCGTATTGGTGCGCCGCTCAATATTACTGGCTTAACCGATTATGCCCAGGAGCCTTACTATTCAACGGCGGTTGGGCTGCTTCATTACGGGAAAGAGACCCATTTGAGTGGTGAAGCGGAAGTGGAAAAACGTGTGTCAGTTGGCTCGTGGTTCAAAAGAATCAATAGCTGGCTGCGAAAAGAGTTTTAATTTTTTTCAGAGACCGCCGAAAATTAACGGTCTCAGGCGACAGGCACAAGACGGAGAGAAACTATGTTTGAACCAATGGAATTAACCAACGACGCGGTGATTAAAGTCATCGGCGTCGGTGGCGGCGGCGGTAATGCCGTGGAACATATGGTGCGCGAGCGCATTGAGGGTGTTGAATTCTTCGCAGTGAATACCGACGCGCAGGCGTTGCGTAAAACGGCGGTAGGTCAAACCATCCAGATCGGTGGTGGTATCACCAAAGGTCTGGGCGCTGGGGCAAACCCTGAAGTTGGCCGTAACGCGGCAGAAGAAGACCGTGAAGCGCTGCGCGCTGCACTGGAAGGCGCTGATATGGTCTTTATCGCTGCGGGCATGGGCGGCGGGACCGGTACTGGTGCCGCGCCCGTTGTCGCCGAAGTGGCAAAAGATCTGGGTATCCTGACCGTTGCTGTGGTGACCAAGCCTTTCAACTTCGAAGGCAAGAAGCGTATGGCATTCGCGGAGCAGGGTATTACTGAACTGTCGAAGCATGTTGACTCGCTGATCACTATTCCGAACGATAAGCTGCTGAAAGTGCTGGGTCGTGGCATTTCTCTGCTGGATGCTTTCGGTGCCGCTAATGACGTGCTGAAAGGTGCGGTGCAGGGTATCGCAGAGCTGATTACGCGTCCGGGTCTGATGAACGTTGACTTTGCAGACGTGCGTACAGTGATGTCCGAAATGGGCTATGCGATGATGGGCTCCGGCGTTGCCAGCGGTGAAGACCGTGCGGAAGAAGCCGCCGAAATGGCGATTTCCAGCCCTCTGCTGGAAGATATCGACCTGTCTGGCGCGCGTGGCGTGTTGGTTAACATCACCGCGGGCTTTGACCTGCGTCTGGATGAGTTCGAAACTGTGGGTAATACTATCCGTGCCTTTGCTTCGGATAATGCGACTGTGGTTATCGGTACTTCTCTTGATCCGGATATGAACGACGAACTGCGCGTGACTGTGGTTGCGACCGGTATCGGTATGGACAAACGTCCGGAAATCACGCTGGTGACAAACAAAC
This sequence comes from Kosakonia oryzendophytica, assembly GCF_900094925.1. Lineage (GTDB taxonomy): Bacteria > Pseudomonadota > Gammaproteobacteria > Enterobacterales > Enterobacteriaceae > Kosakonia > Kosakonia oryzendophytica. The sequence continues at coordinate 524,755 of NZ_FMAY01000002.1, forward strand.
AAGCGCAACAGCCTGTGATGGATCGTTACCAGCAGCACGGCATGCAGCCGATGCAGCAGGAGCAGAAATCCGCGAAAGTGGTAAATGACAATGCGCCGCAGACCACTAAAGAGCCGGATTATCTGGATATTCCAGCGTTTCTGCGTAAGCAAGCGGACTAAGAATTTGCTGGAAGTTGGGCTTCTTCGCTCTTTGTGCTAAACTGGCCCACCGATTGTGTTATACACTTTGGTTGGATTGGTAATTAGGCGAGATTAAACGATGATCAAACAAAGGACACTTAAACGTATCGTTCAGGCGACTGGTGTCGGTTTGCATACCGGCAAGAAAGTCACCCTGACGTTGCGCCCTGCGCCGGCAAATACCGGGGTCATCTATCGTCGCACTGACTTGAATCCACCGGTAGACTTTCCGGCTGATGCTAAATCTGTGCGTGATACTATGCTCTGTACTTGTCTGGTCAACGAGCATGACGTGCGGATTTCGACCGTCGAGCATCTGAATGCTGCTCTGGCGGGGCTGGGTATCGACAATATTGTTGTTGAAGTCGATGCGCCGGAAATTCCGATTATGGATGGCAGTGCTGCACCATTCGTCTACTTGCTGCTGGATGCAGGGATCGAAGAGCTGAACAGCGCCAAGAAATTTGTGCGCATCAAAAACACCGTACGTGTTGAAGACGGCGATAAATGGGCTGAGTTTAAACCGCACAATGGTTTTTCTCTCGATTTTACCATCGACTTCAATCACCCGGCGATTGATGCAAGCACGCAGCGCTACGCGATGAACTTCTCTGCCGACGCATTTATGCGCCAGATTAGCCGCGCGCGCACCTTTGGTTTCATGCGCGATATCGAATACCTCCAGTCCCGTGGATTGTGCTTGGGCGGTAGCTTCGATTGTGCCATCGTAGTTGACGATTATCGCGTATTGAACGAAGACGGTCTGCGTTTCGAAGATGAATTTGTTCGCCACAAAATGCTGGATGCAATTGGCGACCTGTTCATGTGTGGTCACAACATCATTGGTGCGTTTACGGCGTATAAATCCGGTCATGCACTGAACAACAAACTGTTGCAGGCTGTTCTGGCAAAACAGGAAGCCTGGGAATATGTGACTTTCGAAGACGAAGCAGAATTGCCGCTGGCGTTCAAAGCCCCGTCTACGGTTCTGGCATAACGCCATAACTGCAAAAATCGACTGGTTAACCTGGCACTCTCTCCGGTCAGGGAGACCAGTCGTTTTTATTTGTATGCTATCAACACCCCTCTTTTGATTCCCTTCCATTCTGATCAGAACTCTTGCGGCGCGATCGCTGTTTTCGTAACCACTTTTATCCGTCAAGCACCGGAATACTGCTGCGGTACAGGCGGCTTTAGTGGTAAAATCCGTGCGCAAAAGGACACATACAGAAGCTAATTCGGGTAAGCGTTATTTTTGGGTGGAGCAAGTGAGCGGAATACTGACGCGTTGGCGACAATTTGGTAGACGCTATTTTTGGCCGCATCTCTTATTAGGGATGGTCGCGGCGAGCCTTGGCTTGCCTGCGCTTGCTGGTAGCGCCGAGCCCACGCAAACCCCACGTGAAACCACCCGTAATCACGACAGCACCGGCAGGGTTAATTTCACCAGTCTTGCTCTGCTGGAAGCTAATCGCCGTCCTAATTTTACTGTCGATTACTGGCATCAACATGCCATCCGCACCGTTATTCGTCATCTTTCGTTTGCCATGGCACCTCAAACACTGCCGGTTGCAACGGAAGAGCCACTGCCGATTCAGGCCCACCATCTCGCTTTATTGGATACGCTCAGCGCGTTACTGAATCAGGAAGGCAAACCGCCGGCGATTGTTCACCTGGCAATCCAGACAGCCGCTATACCTGACGTCGCGTTCCGTATCTCCACCTGGTTAGGTCAGGTGCAGGGTATTCGTGCCGGCCCTCATCGCCTCAGCTAAAAAAAGAGTCCTTTATTCATTTTTTTAGCTCCGCAGAGCGGGGCGTTTGAGATTTTTATTATGCTTATCAAATTATTAACTAAAGTTTTCGGTAGTCGTAACGATCGTACACTGCGCCGTATGCGTAAAGTCGTGGCCCAAATCAATGCCATGGAACCGGAAATGGAAAAGCTCAGCGATGATGAGCTGAAAGCCAAAACCGCAGAATTCCGTGCGCGCCTGGAAAAAGGCGAAAGCGTTGAGAGCCTGATCCCGGAAGCCTTCGCCGTGGTGCGCGAAGCAAGTAAACGTGTTTTTGGCATGCGTCACTTCGATGTGCAGCTGCTAGGCGGCATGGTTCTCAACGAGCGTTGCATCGCAGAGATGCGTACCGGTGAAGGTAAAACCCTGACGGCAACCCTGCCAGCTTACCTTAATGCCCTGAGTGGCAAAGGCGTTCATGTGGTTACCGTCAACGACTATCTGGCTCAGCGTGACGCTGAGAACAACCGCCCATTGTTTGAATTCCTGGGTATGAGCGTGGGTATCAACCTGCCGAACATGCCTGCTGTTGCCAAACGTGAAGCCTATGCTGCCGATATCACCTACGGTACCAACAACGAATACGGCTTTGACTACCTGCGCGATAACATGGCATTCAGTCCTGAAGAGCGTGTGCAACGTAAACTGCACTATGCGCTGGTGGATGAGGTGGACTCCATCCTTATCGATGAAGCGCGTACCCCGCTGATCATTTCCGGTCCGGCAGAAGACAGCTCCGAGCTGTACAAAAAAGTCAATAAAATCATCCCGCATCTGGTTCGTCAGGAAAAAGAAGACTCTGACACTTTCCAGGGTGAAGGCCATTTCTCTGTAGATGAAAAAGCGCGTCAGGTTACACTGACCGAACGCGGTCTGGTGCTGATTGAAGAGCTGCTGGTCAAAGAAGGCATCATGGACGAAGGCGAGTCACTGTACTCTCCTGCCAACATCATGCTGATGCACCACGTTACTGCGGCACTGCGTGCACACGCATTGTTCACCCGCGATGTGGATTACATTGTGAAAGACGGCGAAGTCATTATCGTCGACGAACACACCGGCCGTACCATGCAGGGGCGTCGCTGGTCTGATGGTCTGCATCAGGCGGTGGAAGCGAAAGAAGGTGTGGATATCCAGAACGAAAACCAGACGCTGGCGTCCATTACCTTCCAGAACTACTTCCGTTTGTATGAAAAACTGGCGGGTATGACCGGTACAGCAGATACCGAAGCGTTTGAATTTAGTTCGATTTATAAACTCGATACCGTGGTGGTCCCCACCAACCGTCCGATGATCCGTAAAGATATGGCGGATCTGGTCTATATGACCGAAGCGGAAAAAATCCAGGCCATCATCGAAGACATTAAAGAACGCACCCAAAATGGCCAGCCAGTGCTGGTTGGTACGATCTCGATTGAGAAGTCCGAAGTGGTTTCCCATGAGTTGACCAAAGCGGGCATCAAGCACAACGTTCTGAACGCCAAATTCCACGCCAAAGAGGCGGATATTGTGGCACAGGCGGGTTACCCTGGCGCAGTCACCATTGCCACCAACATGGCAGGTCGTGGTACCGATATTGTGCTGGGCGGAAGCTGGCAGGCGGAACTGGCTGAAATCGAAGAGCCAACCGCAGAGCAAATCGCCAAAGTGAAAGCCGACTGGCAGGTGCGCCATGATGCGGTACTGGCTTCTGGTGGTTTACACATTATTGGTACTGAGCGTCATGAGTCTCGTCGTATTGATAACCAGTTGCGCGGTCGTTCTGGCCGTCAGGGGGATGCGGGTTCCTCCCGTTTCTATCTTTCGATGGAAGATGCCTTGATGCGTATTTTCGCCTCCGATCGTGTCTCTGGCATGATGCGTAAACTGGGGATGAAACCGGGCGAAGCGATTGAGCATCCGTGGGTTACTAAGGCCATTGCTAATGCGCAGCGCAAGGTGGAAAGCCGTAACTTCGATATTCGTAAGCAACTGCTGGAATATGACGATGTTGCTAACGACCAGCGTCGTGCAATTTACACCCAGCGTAACGAACTGCTGGATGTAACCGATGTCAGTGAAACCATCGCCAGCATTCGTGAAGATGTTTTCAAAGCCACCATCGATGGTCATATTCCACCGCAGTCGCTCGAAGAAATGTGGGATGTTCCTGGCCTGCAGGAACGCCTCAAAAATGATTTCGATCTCGACCTGCCTATCGCTGACTGGCTGGATAAAGAACCGGATCTGCACGAAGAGACGCTGCGTGAGCGTATCCTGCAAAGCGCCATTGAAACCTATCAGCGTAAAGAAGAGGTGGTTGGCGCTGAAATGATGCGTCACTTCGAGAAAGGTGTGATGCTGCAAACGCTGGATTCGCTGTGGAAAGAGCACCTGGCCGCGATGGATTATCTGCGTCAGGGCATCCACCTGCGCGGCTACGCGCAAAAAGATCCGAAGCAGGAATATAAACGCGAGTCCTTCGCGATGTTCGCCGCGATGTTGGAGTCACTGAAATATGAAGTGATCAGTACGCTCAGCAAAGTCCAGGTGCGGATGCCGGAGGAAGTCGAGGCCATGGAACTGCAGCGCCGTCAGGAAGCCGAGCGTTTGGCGCAAATGCAACAGTTAAGTCATCAGGATGATGAGACTGAAGCTGCCGCCGCACTTGCCGCGCAGACGGGCGAACGCAAAGTGGGGCGTAATGATCCTTGCCCTTGCGGTTCCGGTAAAAAATATAAACAGTGCCACGGCCGTCTGGCATAACGCATTGAAAATAATAAAAAGGCGCAGAACTCTGCGCCTTTTTTATGGAGTCTGCATCATGAAAATACTGAACATCGCTGTTGGGATCATTCGTAACCCGCAAGGGGAAATTTTTATTACGCAGCGCGCTGCCGATGCGCATATGGCGAATAAATGGGAATTTCCTGGCGGAAAAATTGAAGCGGGTGAAACGCCGGAGCAGGCAATGATCCGCGAACTTCAGGAGGAAGTCGGTATTACGCCACTTCAGGCTGAACTGTTTGATAAGCTGGAATATCAGTTCCCCGATCGCCACATCACTCTGTGGTTCTGGTTGGTGGAAAGCTGGGAAGGAGAGCCATGGGGTAAAGAGGGGCAGCCGGGTCACTGGGTTGCACAAAACACCCTTGATGCTGACAAATTTCCCCCGGCAAACGAGCCGGTGATAGCCAGGCTACTGGCTGGCTGACCCTGATGTTGCCTGCCAGGCAAGCGCCAGCAGGCAACAGTGCTTAGTGCTGTTCTTCACTCCAGTCGTCGCTGTCCGACAGATTGCCCTCGCTGGGGATACGTTTCTCTTCTGCTGCCCACTCGCCCAAATCAATCAACTGGCAACGTTTCGAGCAGAACGGGCGAAACGGGCTGCTCTCTCCCCAGACAACAGGCTTTCCGCACGTTGGGCAGTTTACGGTGATTTCTTCAGACATTTTCACTCCTTAACAGCAGGCCAGTTCAAAATCGAGACGCTCGGGAACCACACCATGCTCGCTGTCCAGCGGCATAAAGCGAATGGCGAAGCGGCTCTTATGGCCGGAAATTTGCGGGTATAGCTGCTCTTCCAGGGACAATTGCAGACGCAACAAATCGGCGTCATCGCCGTTATCCTGATAAAAACCGTTCAGGCTGGTCTGACGGCGGAACGGTGCGGCATTGCGGATCAAATCGAGGATCAACGTCAGGGTTTGCGTCAGCGGCGTCAGGCTGTCCAGCCAGACCGCGATTTGCGCATCCCGCATTTCCTGCGGCAGGTGCAGCCACATATGCAGCGTCGGCAAATCGAAGCTGCAGCATCCACCGGGAATACTCAGACGCTGGCGTACCAGACCTATCAGACGGTCTTCGCGCAATTGTTGGCCAATACGCGGTGCACTCATCAGAACGGCTCCGCTTGCTTTTAATTGCTGGCGGACAGCTTCAATTCGGCTCAGATCCACACCGGGAACATCACTCCATGCCTGTAATTTACGCTGCTGGCGTTCCAGCTCTTTCAGAAGCTCGGTGCGGGTATCACCGCGTTCAAACACATCCAGTAAATCCCCAATGTTACGGAAAAAGTGTAACGCATCGGCATGGTCACTCAGCGGTAAATGGACAGAAAGCTGTTGCAGTAAAAACTCGACACGCAACCAGGTACGCATCTTTTCGTTAAGCGGATGTTCAAAAAGGATGTGGGTGTGCATTACGGTTTTTCCTGTGAAACGGCCTGCCGGGCATACGCCAGATATGCGGTGTGCAGGCGGGCAACATCCGATGCTATCGCATCCGGTGCGCCATTATTGTCAATAACATCATCCGCGACGGCAAGTCGCGCTTCGCGAGTGGCCTGGGCCGCGAGAATATTTTTAGCATGTTCGCGGCTGACGCCATCACGCTGCATGGTGCGTGAAATCTGTTTTTCTGGTAAGACGTCAATAACCAAAACCCGATCGGCTTTGTGATGCAGCTGATTTTCCACCAGCAACGGCACGACCCACAACACATAAGGTGATGTCGCCTGGGCAATCTTACTCTGTGTTTGCTGGTGAATAAGCGGATGGAGTAACTCATCCAGCCAACGTTTATCCGCCGGAGAAGCGAAAATACGCTCGCGTAATAAACGTCGATTGAGCGAGCCATCCGCGAGGATCATGTCAGCGCCAAAATGTTCCGCAATAGCGCTTAATGCATGAGAGCCAGGTTCCACTACCTGACGGGCGATAATATCCGCGTCGACAACATTAACGCCAAGCGCTGCGAAGGCATTCGCGACGGTGCTTTTACCGCTGCCAATACCGCCGGTTAATGCAACCGTATACCCCATTACGCCTAATCCCAAAATAGTCTGTCGCATATCACAATCTGCGATCTTTATTCTGCCCGCAATGCTATTTTTCGCGACCGTCCTGAATACGGGAAAACGCAAAAGATTAAATATGTTTACGAGCTTAATCAACAGGTTGTGATTTAACCAAACGACATTAAAACCCGTTCGCCTAATCTTGCCTGTTCACCAGGTAAATTTATAGGATTGTAGCGTAAAAAAAGAGAATTTCGCAGTCTTGCGCGGCCCTTATTAGCGCGTATGATAGCGTCACTGGAGTTGTGAGTTTGTACTTTCGCCATTAACCCCAGGAATCCGCACATGCGTATTGAAGAAGATCTGAAGTTAGGTTTCAAAGACGTTCTTATCCGTCCTAAACGTTCCACCCTTAAAAGCCGTTCCGATGTTGAGCTGGAGCGCGAATTTACCTTCAAACATTCAGGAATGCGCTGGTCTGGCGTACCGGTTATTGCCGCTAATATGGATACCGTTGGCACCTTTGCAATGGCGAAAGCGCTGGCTTCGTTCGACATCCTTACCGCCGTGCATAAACACTATTCCGTTGAAGACTGGAAAGCCTTTATCCAGCGTGAACCGGCTGACGTACTGCGTCATGTCATGGTTTCAACCGGGACATCAGACGCCGATTTCGACAAGACAAAGCAGATCCTTGCGTTGCATCCGTCGCTGAATTTTGTCTGTATCGACGTGGCGAACGGATACTCTGAGCACTTTGTGCAATTCGTTGCCAAAGCACGTGAGGCCTGGCCGGATAAAACTATCTGCGCGGGTAACGTTGTGACCGGTGAAATGTGTGAAGAGCTGATCCTTTCCGGTGCGGATATTGTCAAAGTTGGCATTGGTCCGGGCTCAGTGTGCACCACACGTGTCAAAACCGGGGTCGGCTACCCGCAATTATCCGCAGTGATCGAATGTGCCGATGCCGCGCATGGCCTTGGCGGACAGATTGTCAGCGATGGCGGCTGCACGGTACCGGGTGATGTAGCAAAAGCGTTTGGCGGCGGCGCAGACTTTGTGATGCTCGGCGGTATGCTGGCGGGCCATGAAGAGAGTGGCGGCGCCATCGTGGAGGAAAACGGCGAGAAATTCATGCTGTTCTACGGCATGAGTTCAGAGTCTGCAATGAATCGCCACGTTGGCGGCGTTGCAGGTTACCGTGCGGCGGAAGGCAAAACCGTCAAACTCGCGTTACGCGGCCCGGTGGAGAACACCGCGCGTGATGTTCTTGGCGGCCTGCGTTCAGCCTGTACATATGTTGGTGCTTCCCGCCTGAAAGAGCTGACCAAACGCACGACCTTTATCCGCGTTCAGGAACAGGAAAACCGCGTTTTCAACAGCCTGTAATGGGGTTGCAGGCGCACTGTGCTGCGCCTGCATTAACCTGTACCGCCCATCGCATCGCCAAGATGAAAGATAGGCAGGTACATGGCTACCACCAGCACGCCAATAATTAATCCCGTCACCACCAGTAGCAGCGGTTCTAATACGGAAGCCAGCTCATCTGCCTGATGCTGCGTCTGTTCACTATGATGCCGCGCCAGATTCTCCAGCATGGTATCCAGTGCCCCGGAGATCTCCCCGGTATGGATCAACTGAATACACAACGGGGTGAAGTTGCCACTTTTTGCCAGCGCCGTAGAGATAGCCGCACCGAGGGTGATATCCTGGTGTGCCTGTTGCAGCACGTCTCGCCAGTAAGGGCAGGTTAAGGTATCCCTGACATTTTCCAGCCCTTGCAAGAAAGTGATTCCAGAACGTTGTGTGAGTGACAGCACGGTAAATATCTGACTCAGCCGTTGTCCACGCACCAGTTTACCGACGACAGGGCAGCGGAGCAGCAGACGCTGCCGGTAGTGCAGCCATTTCATCTGACGGCGCAGTAAGGTCATCGTACATACCACTAGCAACGTAAGTGCTGATAATGGCAGAGCGCCTTGCTGCATCAGTGTAGCGCTGGCAATGACTCCCCGCGTCAGCCCAGGCAAGGGGGTATTGAACGTCTGGTAGATAGCCGAGAACTCCGGCAGCACCAGATACACCATTGCCACCACGATTGCCGCGGTCAGAGAAAGAATAATGAGCGGATAACGCAGCGCCTTTTTTACTTTCAACGCCAGCGCTCGCTGTGTCTGTTGCTGGCTGGCCAGTTTAAAACAGCACTCATCCAGCTTTCCTGTCAGCTCACCGGTATGGACCATCGCTGCCCAGAGTGGAGGAAAAACTTCTGGCCACTGGCGCAGCGCTGTTGAAAAGGTTTCTCCCTGTTCCAGCGCCTGCGCCAGATGGTGCAACAATGCCTGCCATTGCCTGGCTGGATGTTGCTGTGCCAGCAGCAACAAGCTTTCCGGTAAGGTGAGCCCCGCCTGCAACAATGTCGCAAGCTGGCGCAGGAGCGTACAGCCATGTTCCGCACGCCACAGTGAACGTCTTACCGGCCTGCGCTTGAGCGTCAGGGGATGGATCTGCCGGTGATAGAGTGTTTGCATTGCGGCATTACGATTTTCGCTCCAGTGCGCACCCTGTTGTAATGCCCCTGCGTTATCGATTCCGGACCATTGCCAGAGGTATTTAGTCGTCATTTGGTAAACCCAATATGCGCACCAACTCTTCCAGCGTCGTCAATCCTTGTTCCACCGCCAGGCAGCCATGCTGAAACAGCGTCGTCATTCCCTCCGCACGGGCGCACTGTTCGATTTCGGCCGCACTTTGACCACTGGTAATGGCCTGGCGGACATCGCGGGTAATGGGGAGCACTTCAAACAAGGCGACTCGCCCATAAAAGCCGTGATAGCACCGATCACACCCTTCTGCGCGCCAGCGAGGTAACGGTCGAGGCCACAGGTTGCCGGGGAGTCGGGTATTTTCCGTGGTCAGTTTCCGGCAATGGGGGCAAAGTTTACGTACCAGCCGCTGGGCGATGACCAGTGATAGCGCCGAGGAGATCATCCAGCGTGCCACCCCCATTTGCTGGATACGCACCAGCGTTTCGCTGGTGGAGTTTGTGTGCAATGTCGATAAAACCAGATGCCCGGTTTGCGATGCTTTGATAGCAATCTCCGCTGTTTCGCCATCACGGATCTCACCAACCATAATAATGTCCGGGTCCTGGCGCAGCAGGGCGCGTAGTACGCCCTGAAATGTCAGCCCAGCGCGAGGATTGATTTGCGTCTGATTCAGCCCATCCAGAGGGATCTCTATGGGATCTTCTACGCTGCAAATGTTGACCTCCGGTCTGTTGCGTTTTTGCAGCGCGCTGTAGAGCGTTACGGTTTTTCCGCTGCCGGTCGGGCCTGTCACCAGCAACAGCCCCTGAGGTTGCGCCAACGCTGCGGTAAAGAGTGCCAGTTGAGCATCCGTCATACCGAGTGCAGCCAGATCCAGGGCCTGACTAACCTGATGCAACAGACGTAGCACCACTTTTTCACCGTGTCTGCAAGGCAACGTTGCGATACGAAATGAGATCGATTGCCCGGAGAGTTCCACACTGAACTGTCCATCCTGCGGCAGGCGACGTTCGGCGATATCAAGATTGCCAAGCACTTTCAGCCTTGCGGTCAGCGTAGCGGCTAAATTGCAGGAAAGGGGAGAGAGCGGATGTAAAACGCCGTCGACGCGTAACCGTATGGCATAACAGGTTTCTCCGGGCTCGAAATGAATATCCGATGCCCGTAAGATCAACGCTTGTTTCAGGGTTTGATCGAGAATTTCCGCTGCGGCACTGCTTTCTTCCCCCTGTGCCGGGGTGTGAGTTTGCACTGCCATTTGTTGATGCTTGTCCATTTGATCTTGCGTCCAGCAACGGATATCAACTCGTTGCTGGACGGCAAAGCTGAGTGATTCCATTAACATGGGGCTGGGATTATCCACCACGGCAATGGTCAGAACGTCGTCTGCGCAATTGAGCAATGCGGCGTTATGACGCTGACAGAGCGCAATCAGTTTATCGTGTTTCATCACGGCTCCTTACGGACGTCCGGTGCGAAAAACATCTTCGCAGGCCTGTTGCAATGCGCTGTCTGCATTTGTATTACAGCTTCGCGCCCATCCCTTCATACCCTCGGCATCGCTCCATTGCGGCGTCATGGTTACGCTGAGTCCGTTGAGGCTTTCCTGTCCGGTCAGTGAGACCACGCCTTTTGCAACACTCATGGTGGCGACGTAACGCGTGGTGGTCGGGGCTGGTATGCCATTGTTGCTGGCATCACAATTGTCAATGCCGCCGCGTTCCAACGCGCACAGCTCAATGGCGGTGCGATAAGGAACAAAGGTTTGCAACATGTCAGTCAGTGCAGCTTTACGCAGGTAATTTTGATAAGCGGGAATGCCGATAGCGCTCAGGATGGCGATAATGCCGATTACCACCATCAGCTCGATTAAAGTAAATCCTTGTTGTTTGTTCATCTCTGGCTCCTTGTGTAGAGCCGCTACTTTGTCAGCACGTTACGGGGACGGCGAGGTGCAAAAGGGACTTCGGGAAAGCGCCTTCCTGCTTTTTTGACAGGCTTGCAGAGCGCAACACATTGTTTGAGAGGAAGGGCGCAAAAAAACGGGCCTGCGGCCCGTTTAGTTATGCAAGTGGGATTAGCGAAAACGCATCGACAGGTCGAGGGCGCGCACATGTTTGGTCAGTGCGCCTACAGAGATGTAGTCAACGCCGGTTTCAGCAAATTCACGCAGGGTTTCCTGCGTCACATTGCCGGAAACTTCCAGCCGTGCTTCGCCGTTGGTGCGCTTCACGGCCTCACGCATTTGGTCGGTATCGAAGTTATCCAACATGATGATATCGGCACCCGCTTTGAGCGCATCGTCGAGTTCTTCGAGGGTTTCTACTTCCACTTCTACCGGCACATCCGGATGCAGCCAGAAAGCTTTTTCCACTGCCTGGCGTACGGAACCCGCGGCAATAATGTGGTTTTCTTTGATCAGAAAGGCGTCGGAAAGACCAAGACGGTGATTGGCACCACCGCCGCACAGGACGGCATATTTTAGCGCTGTGCGCAGGCCCGGCAGGGTTTTACGCGTATCCAGCAACTCAGTTTTTGTGCCGTCCAGCAATTTGACATAGCGGCGAACTTCGCTGGCGACGCCTGACAGGGTTTGCACAAAATTGAGAGCGGTGCGTTCGCCCGTCAGTAACACGCGGGACGGCCCCTCAAGTTCGAATAAGGGTTGATTGGCATGAAGAGTATCGCCATCGGCAACGTGCCAGGTAAGCGTCACATCATCGCCTGCCAGTTGAATAAAGACTTCTTCCACCCAACGCTTTCCGCAAAAAACGCCGTCTTCGCGGGTAATGATCACCGCATGCGAGCGGTTTTCTGGCGGTAACAATTGCGCGGTAATGTCATTATTCGCGTCGACTTCTCCGCCCAAATCTTCGCGCAATGCCTGGGCGACGGCTACAGGGATATCCAGTTCGATACGTTTGAGCAGTGCGTCACGTCGAAGGTCGGGGTTATAGCGGCGAGGCGGCATGATAAACTCCAAAAAAGGTAACGAATCACAAAGTTAGGCTATGTCTTGTTCGGGGATGCCATTACGGTACACAGCGCAAACATGCTACTCTGAAGCGTGTTTCAGCACCATCCTCTAAAAGGAGTTCCTTATGCAGCTACGCAAGGGCTGGCTGGTGGAAGCGCGGCATGTACCGTCTCCCCATTTTGATTGCCGCCCGGACGATGAGCAACCTTCATTGCTGGTGGTACATAATATTAGCCTACCTCCCGGCGAGTTTGGTGGCCCGTGGATAGATGCGCTGTTTACCGGCACTCTGGATGCCAACGCCCATCCCTTTTTTGCTGAGATTGTTCACCTGCGTGTTTCCGCACATTGCCTGATCCGCCGTGATGGCGAGGTTGTGCAATATGTGCCTTTTGATAAACGCGCCTGGCATGCAGGCGTTTCATCCTGGCAGGGGCGGGAACGCTGTAATGATTTCTCGATTGGCATTGAGCTGGAAGGCACGGACACGCTGCCCTATACCGATGCGCAATATCGGCAACTGGCGGAAGTGACACGAACGGTGATTGAGCTTTACCCGTCGATTGCCGACAATATGACCGGGCACAGTGATATTGCCCCTGTGCGCAAGACGGATCCCGGACCAGCTTTTGACTGGGCGAGATTTCGTGCGCTGGTCGCCGGTTTGTCAGAAAAGGAGATGCCATGACGTTATTCACCATGCTGCTGGTGCTGGCAGCAGAACGGTTGTTTAAACTGGGAGAACACTGGCAACTGGATCACCGTCTGGAAGGGCTGTTCCGGCGGGTAACACACTATTCGATGTTAAGAACGCTGCTGATGGCGGCACTGGTGATGCTGGTTACCTTTTTGATCCTGCGTGCACTGTCGGGATTGTTTTTCAATGTTCCGCTGCTGGTGGTGTGGATCCTTATTAGTCTGTTGTGCATTGGCGCGGGGAAAGTCCGATTGCATTACCACGCCTATCTTAAAGCTGCGGCGCGTAACGACAGCCACGCCCATAACGCGATGGCCAATGAATTGACGTTAATCCACGGTGTGCCCCCGGGGTGTGATGAGCGTGATTTTTTGCGCGAGCTGCAAAACGCGCTCGTATGGATCAACTTCCGTTTTTATCTTGCGCCGCTGTTCTGGCTGATCGTCGGGGCTTCCTGTGGGCCGGTGCTGTTGGCGGGATATGCCTTTTTACGCGCCTGGCAATCATGGCTGGCGCGCTATCAGACGCCAACTGAGCGTCAACAATCCGGGATTGATGCGATCCTGCATGTGCTGGACTGGGTGCCGGTACGTCTGGCGGGGGTGGTGTACGCGCTGGTGGGGCATGGCGAGAAAGCCTTGCCAGCCTGGTTTGCCTCCCTTGGCGATCGCCACACATCGCAGTATCAGGTGCTGACTCGCCTTGCGCAATTCTCACTGGCGCGCGAGCCGCATCTGGATAAAGTTGAAACGCCAAAAGCGGCTGTGTCGATGGCGAAGAAAACGTCGCTGGTGCTGGTGGTTGTGGTGGCACTGTTGACCATTTACGGCACGCTGATGTAGTCAGCGCGCCGTCGTATCACGCATGGTCCGCAGGTGGGATGCCGAAGTCAGGCATCCCGTTTTCTTGCCAACGAACGAGCTTCAGGCGGGTATGGCGGTTTGGATCGTAGAGCGGGTCACCTTCGATGTCGGTGTAATTGCGTGCGTGGTATACCAGCACGTCTTCCCCTTCCGGTGTCTGTGTAAAGCTGTTATGCCCGGGGCCATACTGATGGTTTTCATAGCTGGTTTTGAATACCGGCTGCGGCGCTTTATGCCAGTTGGCCGGATCCTGTGGATTGGCAGCGATATCAATCCATAACAGTCCCATACAATAATTTTCATCGGTGGCACTGGCGGAGTAGCTGATAAAGAGCCTGTCGCCGTGGAACAGTACCGCCGGGCCTTCATTCACCAGAAAACCCCTGCACTCCCAGTCGAACTCCGGTTTACTTAACATTACCGGTTCGCCTTTGAGGGTCCACGGATTTTCCATTTCCGCCAGATAGAGGTTCGAATTACCCGCAATATCCGGCGCTTTTTGCGCCCACAGATACCAGCGTTTCCCCTGATGGACAAAGGTGGTCGCGTCCAGCGCGAAGGTATCAAACGGCGTTTTCACCTGACCTTTTTCAACCCACCGACCGGTTAGCGGATCGGCGTCGGTACACTCCAGAACGAACATGCGGTGTCGGAACATGTTCAGCTCATCCAGCGCTTTCGTCCATGTGGCGGCAAAATAGAGATACCATTTCCCATCAATATGATGCAGCTCCGGTGCCCAGATAAGCTCGCTCATTGGCCCGGTCTGCGGTTTACGCCATACCACCACACCGGCCGTCTGGCGTAGCCCTTCCAACGTACTGGCGCGGCGGATTTCCAGCCGGTCATACTCCGGCACCGAGGCGACAAAGTAGTAAACATTGTCATGGCGCAGAATATACGGGTCAGCGCGTTGTTCAATAAACGGGTTCGGCCAAGTGCTCATTATGCTTTCCTTACGTTGTCACCAGACGGCACATGCTGACGTTCGGTCAGTTCATGGTAGTTAATCCGGCGTTTTTCCAGATCATCCTGAATCCGTCTCATCGTTTCGCGGTCGACTTTCAGTAAACGGACGACGCCTGCCGTGATCAGGTAACCGACGCCAGGGATCACGGTAAAGAGCAGCATGATGCCGTTAATTGCCGTGTCGCTTTGCTGTTTGGCGCCTGCGTCGTAGCCATACCACGAGAGCAGGAAGCCTACCATTGCGCCGGCTATCGCCAGCCCCACTTTCAGGAAGAACAGGTTACCGGAGAAGCTGATGCCGGTAATGCGTTTCCCGGTTTTCCATTCACCGTAATCGTCCACATCAGCCATTAACGACCAGTGCAACGGTGAGGGGATCTGGTGCAGGATATTCAGCAGGAAGTAGAGCACCACAATCAGCGTCGTGGCGTGTGGGTCAAAGAAGTAGAACGCGCAGGAGAAAATAGCCAGCACGATATTGGTCCAGAAGAAGACTTTCAGTTTGCACCAGCGGTCAGTCAGCACTTTCGCCAGCATACTGCCGAACATCATGCCCACCACGCCAAGGCTGATAAATAAAGTAGCAAAATGGGTGCTTTCTCCCATCACCCAGGTGACGTAGTACATGGTTGCCGCCATGCGGATAAAGCCGGGGCAAACGTTACACAGCGTCAGCAACAAAATGCGCACCCACTGGTCATTTTTCCACACGTCTTTGAAGTCCTTTTTCAGGTCGTCATTGGTGGGAACGGCCGGGTGAATACGTTCACGCACGGTGGAAAAGCAGAACAAAAACATACACATACCAATGAGTGCTAACACCGTCATCGCCATCTGGTAGCCTTTGGCTTTGTCTGCACCGCCGAACCATTCTGCCATTGGCAGCAGCGTCAAAGAGAGCAGCAGTGTAGCGATACCGACCATCACAAAACGGTACGACTGACAGGCAACGCGCTCTTTCGGATCGTTGGTGATCACACCGCCCAGGGAGCAGTAGGGAATGTTGATCGCGGTATAGGTCAACGACAGCAGGAAGTAGGTGATAAACGCGTAGATCACCTTACTGTTATAGGTCCAGTCGGGGGTAGTGAACATTAATACGCTGAAAACGGCATACGGCAAAGCTATCCACAGCAGCCATGGGCGAAAACGTCCATATTTACTTTGCGTACGGTCGGCGAGGGCACCCATTAAAGGATCTGTCACCGCATCAATTACACGAATCGACAGCAGTAATACCCCGACCAGTGCAGGGGCGAGGCCGAAGATATCCGTGTAGAAGTAGTTAACAAACAACATGATGGCGCCAAAAATGATGTTACATCCGGCATCGCCCATGCCATAGCCAATCTTCTCTTTAACAGACAGCTTATTGTTGTCCATTGCCGCTTCTCCCATTGAGATGTGGAAGAATTATTTGCCTGGAAATTTGACTTTGCGCAGCAGGATAAGGCCGCAGTGATGGACAAAATGGCTATGTAAAAGAAAGTGTGAGGAAGGTAACACAGTGATAATACCCCTCTCCCGAGCGGGAAAGGGGTAAGAGGATAAGAATTAATGCGCTTTTACGGCTTTAGCGTTTTTCTGTTTGAGCATGTAGCCGACGCCAAGAACCACAATCCATACCGGGATCAGCCATACCGAGATAGCCATACCTGGGGTCATCAGCATGATCACCAGCACCGCAGCCATAAACAGCAGGCAGATCCAGTTGCCTAACGGGTAGAACAGCGCCGGGAAGCGCGGCGTCACACCTTGCAGCTGTTTCGCACGGCGGAAACGCATGTGCGCGAGGCTGATCATCGCCCAGTTGATCACCAGTGCGGATACCACCAGCGCCATCAACAGACCGAATGCTGACTCAGGCGCCAGGTAGTTGATCAGTACGCACAGTGCCGTCACGACCGCTGAGACCAGAATGGTGTTCACTGGCACGCCGCGTTTATCCACAGAGAGCAACGCTTTTGGTGCGTTACCCTGTTGCGCAAGACCGAACAGCATACGGCTGTTGCAGTAAACGCAGCTGTTGTACACCGACAGTGCAGCGGTCAGTACCACAATATTCAACGCATTGGCTACAAACGTGTCGCCCAGTTCATGGAAGATCAGCACAAACGGGCTGGTATCCGCCGTTACGCGCGTCCACGGCAGCAGCGAGAGCAGTACCGCCAGCGAGCCCACATAGAAGATCAGAATACGGTAGATGACCTGGTTGGTGGCTTTGGGAATGCTCTGTTCCGGGTTGTCGGCTTCAGCGGCGGTAATACCCACCAGTTCCAGGCCGCCGAAAGAGAACATAATGATAGCCATCATCATCACCAGTCCGGTAAAACCGTGCGGCAGGAAGCCGCCCTGTTCCCACAGGTTACGCACGGTCGCTTGCGGGCCGGCGCTGCCGCTAAACAGCAGCCAGCCGCCGAAGACGATCATGGCGACCACGGCGAAGACTTTAATGATGGCGAACCAGAACTCCATTTCCCCAAACACTTTTACGTTGGTCAGGTTAATGGCGTTAATGATGACGAAGAAGGCGGCAGCGGAAGCCCACGTTGGGATCTCTGGCCACCAGAACTGAATGTATTTACCCACGGCGGTCAGTTCCGCCATGGCCACCAGCACATAGAGCACCCAGTAGTTCCAGCCGGAAGCAAAACCGGCAAAGCTCCCCCAATATTTGTAGGCAAAATGGCTGAATGAACCGGCAACCGGCTCTTCCACGACCATTTCACCGAGCTGACGCATGATCAGAAATGCAATAAAACCGGCAATGGCGTAGCCCAGAATAATACCCGGACCCGCGGACTGAATGACTGACGCGCTACCCAGAAACAGGCCAGTCCCGATAGCACCGCCCAGCGCGATAAGCTGAATATGGCGGTTCTTAAGGCCGCGCTTTAGCTGATCGCCGTGCTGTTGACCTTCCATTATGAAACCTCGTGTGTGGTTGTTATGTATACGCTGTCGTTTGCGTGTAAGCGATAAATTCCATTTTTTGTAGTTTTTAGTTTACGAAATGTTGAAGCGAATTTTCGTCCATCCCTTTCGTATGGCTCAGAATAGTGGTAAGCGCCGGGGAATGCATCTGCTTTATGAAGGTCTAATGACGACCTGGTGAAAAAGAAACCATTTGTCAGTAACCCGCCTGTAACCATTCTTAAGTAAAACTAATAAGTTATGCAATTTATGTGAATATAAATTCAGTTATTTATTAACTGAATCGGTTCATATGCCTTAATTATCGTTTCAGGAAAGTTAAAACTGCCTCTTTCGTGGTAAACGGGTCATTTGTGCAAGGTTACATCTTTGAAACGTCATTTCTGTAACATTGTTAAAATGTGCGTGGTTTCCTGATTTCAATCAAAACCTGTATGGACATAAGGTGAATACTTTGTTACTTTAGCGTCACGAACATGAAATTGGTAAGACCAATTGACTCTGGGCGAATGGTAGAGACAAGGAACAATGGCCTACAGTAAAATCCGCCAACCAAAACTCTCCGATGTGATTGAGCAACAACTGGAGTTTTTGATTCTTGAAGGGACATTACGTCCCGGTGAAAAATTGCCTCCAGAGCGCGAGCTGGCTAAACAGTTCGATGTTTCTCGTCCTTCACTGCGTGAGGCCATCCAGCGGCTCGAAGCGAAAGGTTTGCTGCTTCGTCGTCAGGGTGGTGGAACCTTTGTCCAGAGCAGTCTGTGGCAGAGCTTTAGCGACCCGCTGGTCGAGCTCCTGACCGATCATCCCGAATCCCAGTTTGACCTGCTTGAAACTCGCCACGCGCTGGAAGGCATTGCCGCCTATTACGCCGCGCTCCGTAGCACCGATGAAGACAAGGTACGTATTGGCGAACTGCATCAGGCGATTGAGCTGGCGCAGCAGTCGGGCGATCTGGATGCTGAGTCCGATGCTGTCGTGCAGTATCAAATTGCCGTCACCGAGGCGGCGCATAATGTGGTGCTGCTGCATCTGCTACGCTGCATGGAGCCCATGTTGGCGCAAAACGTTCGTCAGAACTTCGAATTGCTGTACGCACGCCGTGAGATGCTCCCGCTGGTTAGCAGTCACCGTTCCAGTATTTTCGCGGCGATCATGGCCGGGCAACCGGAAGAAGCGCGCGAAGCGTCGCATCGTCACCTGGCGTTTATTGAAGAGATTTTGCTGGATCGCAGCCGCGAGCAGAGCCGTCGTGAACGCTCGCTTCGTCGGTTGGAGCAGAGAAAGAATTAATATTTTCTGGTGCAGTTTGTACCGGAAGAGTTGTAACACCAGCGCCAAACTTTAGCGCGCGGCAACTAAACGCAGAACCTGTCTTATTGCACTTTTGTTGTTCAGTCATGATGAGAATGCAATGGGACAGGTTCCAGACAAATCAACGTATTAGATAGATAAGGAATACCCCCCATGTCAGAACGTTTCCAAAATGACGTGGATCCGATCGAAACTCGCGACTGGCTACAGGCGATCGAATCGGTCATCCGTGAAGAAGGTGTTGAGCGTGCTCAGTATCTGATTGACCAGCTCCTTTCTGAAGCCCGCAAAGGCGGCGTGAAAGTGGCAGCTGGCACAGGGGCGAGCAACTATGTAAACACTATTGCCGTTGAAGATGAACCGGAATACCCGGGCAATCTGGAACTGGAACGCCGTATTCGTTCAGCTATCCGCTGGAACGCAATCATGACCGTTCTGCGTGCGTCCAAAAAAGACCTCGAACTGGGCGGCCACATGGCTTCCTTCCAGTCTTCTGCGACTGTTTATGAAGTCTGCTTCAACCACTTCTTCCGTGCCCGCAACGAGAAAGACGGCGGCGACCTGGTGTACTTCCAGGGCCATATCTCTCCGGGCATCTACGCGCGTGCGTTCCTGGAAGGTCGTCTGACTGAAGAGCAGATGAATAACTTCCGTCAGGAAGTTCACGGTAAAGGGCTGTCGTCTTACCCGCACCCGAAACTGATGCCGGAATTCTGGCAGTTCCCGACCGTATCCATGGGTCTGGGCCCGATTGGCGCTATCTACCAGGCGAAATTCCTGAAATATCTGGAACACCGTGGCCTGAAAGATACCTCTGAACAAACCGTTTACGCTTTCCTGGGCGACGGTGAAATGGATGAGCCGGAATCTAAAGGCGCTATCACCATCGCAACCCGTGAAAAACTGGACAACCTGTGCTTCATCATCAACTGTAACTTACAGCGTCTTGATGGCCCGGTTACCGGCAACGGCAAAATTATCAACGAACTGGAAGGCATCTTCAGCGGTGCTGGCTGGAACGTAATCAAAGTCATGTGGGGTTCCCGTTGGGACGAACTGCTGCGTAAAGACACCAGCGGCAAACTGATCCAACTGATGAACGAAACCGTTGACGGCGACTACCAGACCTTCAAATCCAAAGACGGCGCTTACGTGCGTGAGCACTTCTTCGGCAAATACCCGGAAACCGCAGCGCTGGTTGCTGACTGGACTGATGATCAGATTTGGGCGCTTAACCGTGGCGGCCACGATCCGAAGAAAATTTACGCTGCACTGAAAAAAGCGCGTGAAACCAAAGGTAAAGCGACCGTTATCCTCGCCCACACCATCAAAGGTTACGGCATGGGTGATACCGCAGAAGGTAAAAACATCGCTCACCAGGTGAAGAAAATGAACATGGACGGCGTGCGTTATATCCGCGACCGTTTCAATGTACCTGTCACCGACGAGCAGGTTGAAAACCTCTCTTACATCACCTTCCCGGAAGGGTCTGAAGAGCACAAATACCTGCACGAACGTCGCCAGGCGCTGAAAGGCTACCTGCCGTCACGTCAGCCGAACTTCACCGAGAAACTTGATCTGCCGGCTCTGGAAGACTTCTCTCAGCTGCTGGAAGAGCAGAACAAAGAGATCTCCACCACTATCGCTTTCGTTCGTGCCCTGAACGTGATGCTGAAGAACAAATCGATCAAAGATCGTCTGGTTCCGATCATTGCCGATGAAGCGCGTACGTTCGGTATGGAAGGTCTGTTCCGTCAGATTGGTATCTACAGCCCGAACGGTCAGCAGTACACCCCGCAGGACCGTGAGCAGGTTGCTTACTACAAAGAAGACGAAAAAGGTCAGATTCTGCAGGAAGGTATCAACGAACTGGGTGCTGGCGCATCCTGGCTGGCGGCTGCGACCTCTTACAGCACCAACAACCTGCCGATGATTCCGTTCTACATCTACTACTCCATGTTCGGGTTCCAGCGTATCGGCGACCTGTGCTGGCAGGCAGGCGACCAGCAGGCTCGCGGCTTCCTGGTTGGCGGTACCTCCGGTCGTACCACCCTGAACGGTGAAGGTCTGCAGCACGAAGATGGTCACAGCCACATTCAGTCGCTGACTATTCCGAACTGTATCTCTTACGACCCGTCTTACGCGTACGAAGTGGCTGTCATCATGCACGATGGCCTGGAGCGTATGTACGGTGAAAAACAAGAGAACGTTTACTACTACATCACCACGCTGAACGAAAACTACCACATGCCAGCGATGCCGGAAGGCGCCGAGGAAGGTATCCGTAAAGGTATCTACAAACTCGAAACCGTTGAAGGCAGCAAAGGTAAAGTTCAGCTGCTGGGCTCCGGTTCTATTCTGCGTCACGTGCGTGAAGCAGCACAGATCCTGGCGAAAGATTACGGCGTCGGTTCTGACGTCTACAGCGTAACTTCCTTCACTGAACTGGCGCGTGATGGCCAGGATTGTGAACGCTGGAACATGCTGCACCCGCTGGAAACCCCGCGTGTACCGTACATCGCCCAGGTGATGAACGATGCTCCGGCTGTAGCGTCTACTGACTATATGAAACTGTTCGCCGAGCAGGTTCGTACTTATGTACCGGCTGATGATTACCGCGTACTGGGTACGGATGGCTTCGGTCGCTCCGACAGCCGTGAAAACCTGCGTCACCACTTCGAAGTTGATGCTTCTTACGTGGTCGTTGCAGCACTGGGCGAACTGGCTAAACGTGGCGAAATCGACAAGAAAGTGGTAGCGGAAGCCATCACCAAATTCAACATCGATGCAGAAAAAGTTAACCCGCGTCTGGCGTAAGAGGTAAAGAGATAATGGCTATCGAAATCAATGTACCGGACATCGGGTCTGATGAAGTTGAAATCACCGAGATCCTGGTCAAAGTGGGCGACAAAGTTGAAGCTGAACAGTCGCTGATCACCGTAGAAGGCGACAAAGCCTCTATGGAAGTCCCGTCTCCGCAGGCTGGCGTTGTTAAAGAGATCAAAGTCTCTGTTGGCGACAAAACCGAGACCGGCAAACTGATCATGATTTTCGATTCCGCCGAAGGTGCAGCAGCCGCTGCACCTGCTCCGGCAGAAGAGAAGAAAGACGCCGCGCCAGCAGCAGCCCCGGCCGCTGCGGCAGCCAAAGAAGTTAACGTCCCGGATATCGGCGGTGACGAAGTTGAAGTCACTGAGATCCTGGTGAAAGTCGGCGATACCGTGGCTGCAGAACAGTCCCTGATCACCGTTGAAGGCGACAAAGCGTCGATGGAAGTTCCGGCACCGTTCGCGGGCACCGTAAAAGAGATCAAAATCAACACCGGCGATAAAGTCTCTACCGGCTCGCTGATCATGATCTTCGACGTTGCGGGTGCAGCACCGGCTGCGGCTCCGGCACAAGCGGCAGCTCCGGCTGTGGCGAGCGCACCGGCCGCTGCGTCTGGCCCGAAAGACGTCAACGTACCGGATATCGGCGGCGATGAAGTTGAAGTGACCGAAGTGCTGGTGAAAGTGGGCGACAAAGTCTCCGCTGAGCAGTCGCTGATCACCGTAGAAGGCGACAAAGCCTCGATGGAAGTTCCGGCACCGTTCGCAGGCACCGTGAAAGAGCTGAAAGTGAACGTGGGCGACAAAGTCTCCACTGGCTCTCTGATCATGGTATTCGATGTGGAAGGCGCTGCGCCTGCTGCGGCTCCGGCTGCTGCACCTGCTGCCGCTGCCCCGGCCCCGGCTGCTCAGGCGGCGAAACCGGCTGCCGCTCCGGCGAAAGCAGAAGGTAAATCCGACTTCGCAGAAAACGATGCTTACGTCCATGCCACTCCGCTGATCCGTCGCCTGGCGCGCGAATTCGGTGTGAATCTGGCGAAAGTGAAAGGCACCGGTCGTAAAGGCCGTATCCTGCGCGAAGACGTTCAGAATTATGTGAAAGACGCGGTTAAACGCGCTGAATCTGCACCTGCTGCCGGCGCAACCGGTGGTTCTCTGCCGGGTCTGCTGCCGTGGCCGAAAGTGGACTTCAGCAAGTTTGGCGAAGTCGAAGAAGTCGAGTTGGGTCGTATCCAGAAAATTTCTGGCGCTAACCTGAGCCGTAACTGGGTGATGATCCCGCACGTTACGCACTTCGATAAGACCGATATCACCGATCTGGAAGCGTTCCGTAAACAGCAGAATGCCGAAGCTGAGAAGCGCAAACTGGATGTGAAATTCACCCCGGTTGTCTTCATCATGAAAGCGGTCGCTGCTGCACTGGAACAAATGCCGCGCTTCAACAGCTCGCTGTCTGAAGATGCACAGCGTCTGACGCTGAAAAAATACATCAACATTGGTGTGGCGGTGGATACCCCGAACGGCCTGGTTGTTCCGGTCTTTAAAGACGTGAACAAGAAGAGCATCACTGAGCTGTCACGTGAACTGACGGTGATCTCGAAAAAAGCGCGTGACGGTAAGCTGACTGCTGGCGAAATGCAAGGCGGTTGCTTCACCATCTCCAGCATCGGTGGCTTGGGTACTACCCACTTCGCGCCGATTGTTAACGCGCCGGAAGTGGCTATCCTCGGTGTCTCCAAATCAGCCATGGAGCCGGTCTGGAACGGTAAAGAGTTCGTACCGCGTCTGATGATGCCAATTTCGCTCTCCTTCGACCACCGTGTGATTGACGGTGCGGATGGTGCGCGCTTTATCACCATCATCAACAACATGCTGTCTGACATCCGCCGTCTGGTGATGTAATCGAAAAAGCCGGCCTGACGGCCGGCTTTTTTCTGCTAATCTCATACTGCTTATGGGGTTATCAGGGGCAAAGGACAAATCGTTTGCCGTTTGTTGTTTCAAAATTGTTAACATTTTTGTAAACTGCGGGCGGATAGAACGTCCCGGTGGATGAAGGGCGACATGAAGTACCCCTGACCGCCGGAAATCAATAAGAGGTCATGATGAGTACTGAAATCAAAACTCAGGTCGTGGTACTTGGGGCAGGCCCGGCAGGTTACTCTGCTGCCTTCCGTTGCGCTGATTTAGGTCTGGAAACCGTCATCGTTGAACGTTACAGCACCCTTGGCGGTGTGTGTCTGAACGTGGGTTGTATCCCTTCAAAAGCGCTGCTGCACGTAGCAAAAGTTATCGAAGAAGCCAAAGCGCTGGCTGAACACGGCATCGTTTTTGGCGAGCCGAAAACCGATATCGACAAAATTCGTACCTGGAAAGAGAAAGTTATCACTCAGCTGACCGGCGGTCTGGCGGGGATGGCGAAAGGCCGTAAAGTTAAAGTGGTTAACGGTCTGGGTAAATTCACCGGGGCGAACACACTGGAAGTTGAAGGCGAAAACGGTAAAACCGTGATCAACTTTGACAATGCAATCATCGCGGCGGGCTCCCGTCCGATTCAACTGCCGTTTATCCCGCATGAAGATCCACGCGTATGGGACTCCACCGACGCACTGGAACTGAAATCCGTACCGAAGCGTATGCTGGTTATGGGTGGCGGTATCATCGGTCTGGAAATGGGTACCGTGTACCATGCGCTGGGTTCAGAGATTGACGTGGTTGAAATGTTCGACCAGGTTATCCCGGCTGCTGACAAAGATATCGTTAAAGTCTTCACCAAACGCATCAGCAAGAAATTCAACCTGATGCTGGAAACCAAAGTGACCGCCGTTGAAGCGAAAGAAGACGGTATCTATGTTTCCATGGAAGGCAAAAAAGCCCCGTCTGAAGCGCAGCGTTACGATGCCGTGCTGGTGGCCATCGGCCGTGTGCCGAACGGTAAAAACCTCGACGCAGGTAAAGCCGGCGTGGAAGTGGACGACCGTGGCTTTATCCGTGTTGATAAACAATTGCGTACCAACGTGCCGCACATCTTTGCTATCGGCGATATCGTCGGTCAGCCAATGCTGGCGCACAAAGGCGTGCACGAAGGCCACGTGGCCGCCGAAGTTATCGCCGGTAAGAAACATTACTTCGATCCGAAAGTTATCCCGTCTATCGCCTACACCGAGCCGGAAGTGGCATGGGTGGGTCTGACCGAGAAAGAAGCGAAAGAGAAAGGCATCAGCTACGAAACTGCTACCTTCCCGTGGGCAGCGTCTGGTCGTGCTATCGCTTCTGATTGCGCAGACGGTATGACCAAACTGATTTTCGACAAAGAGACGCACCGTGTTATCGGTGGCGCGATTGTCGGTACCAACGGCGGTGAGCTGCTGGGCGAAATCGGACTGGCGATCGAAATGGGTTGCGACGCTGAAGATATCGCGCTGACCATCCATGCTCACCCGACCCTGCACGAATCCGTGGGGCTGGCGGCAGAAGTGTTCGAAGGCAGCATCACTGACCTGCCGAACCCGAAAGCGAAGAAAAAATAAATTTTCGCCACGTTAAAGCGCCTCTTCGGAGGCGTTTTTTTTGCGCCGTTTTCGTGAGCGGGTAGAGACTTTCACTGCCAGGGTATAAATATTACGCAGATTTTGCCGATATTACCCTCTGTCGACCATTCCCGGCGAGAGAAGGAGTTTTATCGTCATGATCAACGGCCTCAACCTATCGTCGCTCTCTTCTGCGGCGCGTGTTACCCCATCGTCCACAGTGAACACCTCGGCGCGTACCGCCAGCAGTAACACCACTTCTGCGGGTGCAACGGCATCGGCAAAAGTGATGTTTGGCAGCCAGACCGCGGAAATCGCCGCAGTATATAGCCTGTCGCCAAAGAAAATCAGCGCCAGCCCCTCTCTGCAAAACAACGCCACAATCCAGGAATTGATGCAGTCTGCAAAAGGGAGCAACTCTGTTTCCGCATTCGGCAGTCTGGGCAGCGTGCTGCTCAGTAACCTGAAAGAAAATCGCGCCGATTTCACCCAGGCGCTCTCCGGCGTCGCGATGAACGGGAGCGGCGGAAATGAATCCGCCATCACGCTGGATATCGTCACGCAATCTGGCTCCACCGTTCATCTGATCATGACCCAGCAGGACGATGGCATGGCGGTGGAGGTCAAAACGGAAGGCGACAGTCTGAATGATGACGAAGCTGATGCTGTCGCCAAACTGGGTGAGTCGTTGCAAAAAACGTTATCAGGGCTGGGCCGCAACCCGCCTGAAGTCGACGTGAAGGGGTTAACGCAGTTTGATAGCAGTGTGCTCAAATCCGTGGATTTAAAAACGGATATGCGTACTGGCGACACATCGCTGCAATCACTCAATTTCCATGCAGACATGAAAGAGCGCTGGATAGCCTATGAAGATAAGGATTTCTCGCTGAAGATGAGCAGCGATCTTTCTCAATCCGGACTGTCTGGCGACTATGCACAGCAGCAAAGTGCGCTGAATGCCTACGACAGCAAGTTTGATAAAGCGCGCATTGCCGGTCACGGTGATCGGGCGCAGATGGAAGCGCTGAAGTCGGTATTCCGCGCGTTAAATACCACGACGGCAAACGATGAGTCATTAAAAGTGGGCGTGGCGGATATTCGCGTCGGCGACAATGGTAAATCGCAGCTAAGCGGGCTGAATGACTTCTCTTTATCACTGACGCAAACGGAAAAATCCATCAACCCGCTGCATGAAGAAGAGAAAGATCGTTTTTCCTACCAGGCTTCGCAAACGACTGAAGAGGCCGTCGCCAGTGATGGGTCAAAAACCCTGAAGCAGACTGCGCGAAGCCATACCAGCGCCGCCTGGCATCAAGCGCTAGACCCCTCTTTCCCGCTGTCGCTGAACGGCATGAAGTCCTCGCAGAACTACTATTACCACTTGCTGGAAAATGATGACGAGAGCAGTACTACCCTCAATTACACCGCGCGTGGGCAACTGGCGAGTGTGGGGCATCACGAGCAGGTGAATAACCGCGAAACGGTGAAAAAATATGTGATGGGAGAACTGGTTGATCAGACCGTTAACCCGGAGCAATACACACGCAACAATGTGGTTTCCTTGCTACGAACGCTGTCACAATAACGTCATAAAAACGGTCCTTTGGGGCCGTTTTTTGTTTTTTATGCCGTCGATTCTGTTCCCTAAAAACCGCCTGTCCTCTGCTTTATTCCGCCTTTAACGATTCAGCCAATTTTTTATGTTGCTTTTTTGTAAACAGATTAACACCCCCCGTAAATCCTGCTATGCTGCCGAACGCGGTTCGCGGATTTACCCTACAAACTGCTGTCTCACAGGAGAGTGAAGAGAAACGCCTGCCGCATTATGACAATGAGAGCGAGGAGAACCGTCGTGCTAGAAGAATACCGTAAGCACGTAGCTGAACGTGCCGCTGAGGGGATTGCGCCAAAACCATTAGATGCAACCCAAATGGCAGGCCTTGTCGAGCTGCTGAAAAACCCGCCTGCTGGCGAAGAAGAATTCCTGATTGATCTGCTGACTAACCGTGTCCCGCCAGGCGTTGATGAAGCCGCCTATGTCAAAGCGGGTTTCCTTGCTGCCATCGCTAAAGGCGACGCCACCTCCCCACTGGTCACCCCTGAAAAAGCCATTGAACTGCTGGGCACTATGCAGGGCGGTTATAACATTCACCCGCTGATTGATGCGCTGGATAGCGACAAACTTGCGCCGATCGCCGCTAAAGCGCTGTCCCACACGCTGCTGATGTTCGACAACTTCTACGATGTGGAAGAGAAAGCCAAAGCGGGCAACGCCTACGCGAAACAGGTGTTGCAATCCTGGGCCGACGCAGAATGGTTCCTGAGCCGTCCGGCACTGGCCGACAAAATCACCGTGACGGTATTTAAAGTTACCGGCGAAACCAACACTGATGATCTCTCTCCGGCACCGGATGCCTGGTCCCGCCCGGATATCCCGCTGCACGCGCTGGCGATGCTGAAGAACGCCCGTGAAGGCATTGAGCCGGATCAGCCAGGCGTTGTTGGCCCGATCAAACAGATCGAGGCGCTGGCGAAAAAAGGTTTCCCGCTGGCCTATGTCGGCGATGTAGTCGGTACCGGTTCTTCCCGTAAATCCGCCACCAACTCCGTACTGTGGTTTATGGGCGATGACATTCCGAACGTGCCGAACAAGCGCGGCGGCGGTCTGGTGCTCGGCGGTAAAATTGCGCCTATCTTCTTCAACACCATGGAAGATGCGGGTGCGCTGCCTATCGAAGTGGATGTGAACAGCCTCAACATGGGCGACGTGATCGACGTGTATCCGTTCAAAGGTGAAGTTCGCAACCATGAAACCGGCGAACTGCTGGCCAGCTTTGAGCTGAAAACCGACGTGTTGATCGACGAAGTGCGCGCCGGTGGCCGTATCCCGTTGATCATCGGTCGTGGGCTGACAACCAAAGCGCGCGAAGCGCTGGGTCTGCCGCACAGTGATGTGTTCCGTCAGGCGAAAGACGTGGCGGAAAGCAGCCGCGGCTACTCGCTGGCGCAGAAAATGGTAGGTCGCGCCTGCGGCGTGGCCGGTATCCGTCCGGGTGCTTACTGCGAACCGAAAATGACCTCCGTGGGTTCTCAGGACACCACCGGTCCGATGACCCGTGATGAACTGAAAGATCTGGCATGCCTGGGCTTCTCTTCCGATCTGGTGATGCAGTCTTTCTGCCACACGGCGGCCTATCCGAAGCCTGTGGATGTGACCACACATCATACGCTGCCGGACTTCATTATGAACCGTGGCGGTGTTTCCCTGCGTCCTGGCGACGGCGTAATCCACTCGTGGCTGAACCGTATGTTGTTGCCGGATACCGTCGGTACCGGTGGTGACTCGCATACCCGTTTCCCGATCGGTATCTCCTTCCCGGCGGGGTCTGGCCTGGTGGCGTTTGCTGCCGCCACTGGCGTTATGCCGTTGGATATGCCGGAGTCTGTGCTGGTGCGCTTCAAAGGCAAAATGCAGCCGGGTATTACCCTGCGCGATCTGGTGCATGCCATCCCGCTGTATGCCATCAAACAAGGTCTGCTGACCGTTGAGAAGAAAGGGAAGAAAAACATCTTCTCTGGCCGCATCCTCGAAATCGAAGGTCTGCCGGATCTGAAAGTCGAGCAGGCGTTTGAGCTGACGGATGCCTCTGCTGAGCGTTCGGCTGCCGGTTGCACCATCAAACTGAATAAAGAACCGATTATCGAGTATCTGAACTCGAACATCGTGCTGCTGAAGTGGATGATTTCCGAAGGCTACGGCGATCGTCGTACGCTGGAACGTCGCGTACAGGGCATGGAAAAATGGCTGGCGGATCCGCAACTGCTGGAAGCCGATGCTGACGCAGAGTACGCGGCGGTCATCGACATCGATCTGGCGGACATCAAAGAGCCGATCCTCTGTGCGCCGAACGATCCGGATGACGCGCGTCTGCTGTCAGACGTGCAGGGTGCGAGCATCGATGAAGTCTTTATCGGTTCCTGCATGACGAACATCGGCCACTTCCGTGCCGCCGGTAAACTGCTGGACAGCCATAAAGGCCAGCTGCCGACCCGCCTGTGGGTTGCGCCGCCGACCCGTATGGATGCCGCACAGTTGACGGAAGAAGGGTATTACAGCGTGTTCGGTAAGAGCGGTGCGCGCATTGAGATCCCGGGCTGCTCCCTGTGCATGGGTAACCAGGCGCGTGTGGCGGACGGTTCGACTGTGGTATCCACGTCTACGCGTAACTTCCCGAACCGTTTAGGTACCGGGGCGAACGTTTACCTGGCATCTGCGGAGCTGGCAGCAGTTGCTGCGCTGACCGGTAAACTGCCGACGCCGGAAGAGTACCTTAACTTTATGTCGCAGGTGGATAAAACCGCTGCAGACACCTACCGCTACCTGAACTTCGACCAGCTTAATCAGTACACTGAGAAAGCAGATGGTGTGATTTTCCAGACCGCGGTCTGAGTACCAGAGCCACCCTTCGGGGTGGCTTTTTTCTTTCCCCTCGCGCTGCAAAAAATCGCTTTTTAAGCGCATCAAATGTCGATGACTGACATGTCGAAAACGCGGCTATCGCCGCCATCATTATGCGTCTTCTGCGCCACAGCAACCCGACGGATGATTTCTGCGCAGGCGAAGCGCTTTCGCACGGATATTTTTCGTTGCTTCCCGTTAGTACGCTTTTTTTCTGGCAGTGTGCTGCGATAATTACAGCATAGGCGGGCCATCAGGCCGGCAGGAGGAAGCGATTATGGATTACGAATTTCTGCGTGATGTCACCGGCGTGGTGAAGGTGCGAATGTCGATGGGCCACGAAGCTGTTGGGCATTGGTTTAATGAAGAAGTGAAAGAGAACCTGGCCTTACTGGATGAAGTGGAGCAGGCGGCGAAAACGGTGAAGGGCAGCGAGCGCTCCTGGCAACGTGCCGGGCATGAATATACGCTGTGGATGGATGGCGAAGAGGTAATGGTGCGCGCCAACCAGCTTGAATTTTCCGGCGATGAGATGGAAGAAGGGATGAGCTATTACGATGAAGAGAGCCTGTCGCTGTGCGGCGTGGAGGATTTTCTTCAGGTGGTGGCCGCCTATCGCGAATTCCTGAAACAGCGATAGATAAGGGAGCCTCCGTGCTCCGTCGCAGGTTATACGGCTGGAATATTGCGGCCGTAGTAGATCTCGCGCATCTCTTTCCACAACGCTTCTGTGATCTCTTTGCGTTC
The DNA here is from genome assembly GCF_900094925.1 of Kosakonia oryzendophytica. GTDB lineage: Bacteria > Pseudomonadota > Gammaproteobacteria > Enterobacterales > Enterobacteriaceae > Kosakonia > Kosakonia oryzendophytica. Next base: position 555,380 of record NZ_FMAY01000002.1, read on the forward strand.
TTCTGTAGTCAGGTCTTCCGGTTTGGTATGGAACATGTAGTGCTTAAGATCGAACTCTTTAAGCAACATCTTGGTATGAAAGATATTTTCCTGATAAACGTTCACATCCACCATGTCGTACAGTGATTTCATGTCATCAGACATAAAGTTCTGAATCGAATTAATCTCATGATCGATAAAATGCTTCATGCCATTAATGTCGCGGGTAAAGCCGCGCACGCGGTAATCGACCGTGACAATATCTGACTCTAACTGGTGGATCAGGTAATTCAGCGCTTTGAGCGGAGAGATAACGCCGCAAGTGGAGACCTCGATATCGGCGCGGAATGTGCACAAACCTCCCTCAGGATGGCTTTCCGGGTAGGTATGGACGCAAATATGGCTCTTATCCAGATGGGCGACCACGGCTTCCGGCAGCGGGCCTGGGTGTTCGGTTTTATCGATAAGCTGCGGGTCGACGGGTTCTTCGCTCACCAGAATGGTCACGCTCGCGCCCTGCGGCTCGTAATCCTGGCGGGCAATGTTCAGGATATTAGCACCGATAATATTGCACGTTTCGCTCAGGATCTCTGTCAGACGGTTGGCGTTATAGAGTTCATCAATATAGGCAATGTAGCCGTCACGCTCTTCCGCCGTCTTGGCGTAGCAGATGTCGTAGATACAAAAACTCAGGCTTTTCGTCAGGTTGTTAAAGCCATGCAGCTTCAGCTTTTTCAATTTTCATCACCTCCTTAGGAAGACAGGGCGTCTTGCACATATTGTGGCAAGGCGAAAGCCGCGGTATGAATCGCCGGATTATAGTAACGGCAGGTTATTGCGGCAGTATGGAAACGGGCGGCGATGATCCCGGTTGAGAGGTGGCGCAATGCTTCGTTATCCGTCGCCCAGGCAAACGTCATGATGCCGCCGTAGTAGGTCGGAACCGCTGCCTGATAAAAACTGACGTCGCTAAAATAGTGACTCAATTTGCGATAACTGCCGGTGACCTCCTCTTGTTGCAGAAAGCTTACGCCATTCTGCGCCACGAAAATCCCGCCCGGGTTCAGACAGCGTTTGCAGCCTTCATAAAAGGTGGAAGTGAACAGGCTCTCCCCCGGACCGATAGGATCGGTACAGTCAGAAATGATCACGTCGAATGTCTGGCGGGTGTGGTTAACAAAATTGACGCCATCGTCGATCACCAACTGAAAACGGGGATCGTCATACGCGCCTGCGCTGTGATTCGGCAGATATTGACGGCAGAAAGAGACGACGCCGGCGTCGATTTCCACCATGGTGATGGTGGCAATATTTTTATGGCGCGAGACTTCACGCAACATGGCGCCATCGCCACCGCCGATGATTAACACATCTTTTGCATGACCATGAGCCAGCAGCGGAACATGGGTCATCATTTCGTGGTAGATGAACTCATCACGTTCGGTGGTCTGAACAACGCCATCCAGCGCCATTACGCGACCAAACGCGGCGTTCTCGAAGATGACCAGATCCTGATGATCGGTTTTCTCGTGATACAGCACGTTATCAACGGCAAAGTATTGACCAAAGTGGTCATGCAGGGTTTCGTGCCACACGGGGTTGTCGGCCATAGGTTGCTCCTTTGTTAACACCGCGAAAATGGGCGCAACATCATAGCTAACTCTGACCGTGGTTGCACGGTCAGAATATCACCGTTATCCCGTCTTGCTTCGTGTCGCAGCGCGGCCAGAAGCAAGATGGAACAGGGGACGATTATTTAACGTAGGCGAGAAGGCTAAGGGAGTCGCGAGCGAGGGCTTTACATTTTTTGGCGGTAGGAATACCGATGCCGCTCAGGTCGCGGTAGCTATCTTCACCCAGCGATTTCATATCCCAGGTGTCATAGTTGCTGAGATCCCACTGGTTTTGCTGGGCGAAAAAGACCAGTGCGCGACGGATCTGCCCGTTAGGCAAGTTGTTATAGCCGCAGTCGTTTTTCAGAAATACAAACACGGCCGTCAGATCGGCCATATCTTCAGCTTCGGATTCACTTAGCGCATAACTGTTTGCGGAGACAGCCAGCAGGCTGCCGAGGACTACTGTTCTGAAAAACGTCTTCATTATTTCTACCACGGCGTAACGGAATTTAAACGTTAGCACAGTCCTGATAGGGCGACGATATTTATTATTATCTGATTTCTTGACCTTCCGGCAGGGGGAGGGTTTATGCTCAAAATATCGCCTGCAATTGATAAGGAAATGCCCATGCAACGCCGTGATTTTTTGAAATATTCCGCCGCGTTAGGCGTAATGAGCGCGCTGCCACTGTGGAGCCGATCGCTGTTTGCCGCTGAACGCCCGACACTTCCCGTCCCGCCACTGCTCAGTCCCGATGCGCAAAACCGTATTCAGCTTACGGTACACGCAGGGGAAACCCTGTTCGGCGGTAAATCTGCAACCACCTGGGGTTACAACGGCTCACTGCTTGGGCCTGCGCTTCAGCTCCGTCAGGGCCGCGCCGTTACAGTTGAGATCCGTAATACACTGGCCGAAGAGACCACCGTGCACTGGCACGGCGTTGAAGTTGCAGGGGAGGTTGATGGCGGGCCGCAAGGGGTAATCAAACCCGGTGGTAGCCGTACGGTAACCTTTACCCCTACGCAACAGGCGGCAACCTGCTGGTTCCACCCACATCAACACGGTAAAACCGGTCGCCAGGTGGCGATGGGGCTCGCCGGGCTGGTACTGATTGAAGATGATACGCTTCGCCAACTGCGCCTGCCGCAACAGTGGGGCATTGACGATGTTCCGCTGATTATGCAGGACAAAAGATTTACCGCGCAGGGGCAAATTGATTATCAGCTTGATGTGATGAGCGCAGCCGTGGGCTGGTTTGGCGATACCTTACTCACTAATGGCGCGGTGTATCCCCAGCATGCCGCACCACGAGGCTGGTTACGTCTGCGTTTGCTCAATGGCTGCAATGCGCGTTCGCTTAATGTTGCCACCAGCGATAAACGCCCGCTGTATGTGATAGCGAGCGACGGCGGTTTGCTAAGTGAACCTGTCAAGGTCAGTGAATTACCGATGTTGATGGGGGAGCGGTTCGAGGTATTAGTGGATATCAGCGACGGTAAGCCCTTCGATATTGTTACGCTGCCGGTACAGCAGATGGGGATGACGGTTGCGCCGTTTGACCAGCCGCAGCCGGTGCTGCGTATTCAGCCGTTGCAGGTCACCGCTTCCGGCATATTGCCCGATAAGCTCGCATCGTTGCCCGCATTGCCACCGCTCGAGGGGTTAACACAACGGACGCTGCAACTGTCGATGGACCCGATGCTCGATATGATGGGGATGCAGGCGTTACAACAGAAGTACGGTGACGCGGCAATGGCCGGCATGATGATGGGCCATGGGCAAATGAACCATACCCAGAGCGGGAATATGCCGATGAGCCACGGGCAGATGGGCTCGATGCAAATGGATCATGGTCAGATGAACCATGGCGGAATGAAGAGTGATCATGGTGCGATGAACCACGGTAACGGTGGGTTTGATTTCCACTCTGCCAACCGGATCAACGGCAAAGCCTTCGATATGACCACACCGGCGTTTGCGGCGCAAAAAGGGCAGTACGAACGCTGGGTGATCTCGGGCGAAGGCGACATGATGCTGCACCCTTTCCATATTCACGGGACCCAGTTCCGTATTCTGTCAGAAAACGGGAAACCGCCTGCGGCGCATCGTGCGGGCTGGAAAGATACCGTGAATGTCTACGGGGCACGCAGTGAAGTGTTAGTTCGCTTCCAGCATGACGCGCCAAAAGAGCATGCTTATATGGCGCACTGCCATCTGCTGGAGCATGAAGATACCGGGATGATGTTAGGGTTTACGGTGTAAAAAAGCCGGAGGGCGTCAAAACGCGCCTCCGGCTGGAGAGTGAGCGGCCCGGTACGCAACCTCGCTACCGGGCTTGCATTCTCTTTATTTGGCGTCATCCGGCAGTGCATAGGCGACGATATAGTCGCCCATTTTGGTGCCGAACGATCCGTGACCACCAGCGGAAATGACCACATACTGTTTGCCATTGACTTCATAGGTCATCGGCGTGGCCTGACCGCCCGCTGGCAATCGACCTTGCCACAGTTTCTCTCCGTTGCTCATATTGTAAGCGCGCAGGTAATTATCAGCAGTTGCCGCGATAAACAGCACATTACCCGCTGTGGAGATCGGGCCGCCAAGCATCGGCATCCCCATATTGAACGGTACCGGAACCGGCATCGGGAACGGCATGCTGTCCTGCGGCGTACCAATACGTTTTTTCCACACCACCTGATTGGTTTTCAAATCGAGAGCAGAAATGTAACCCCATGCTGGTTGTTTACACGGCAGACCGAACGGTGACAGGAACGGGTTCAGCGTGACGCCATACGGTACACCGTACTGCGGCTGGATGCCTGACTCAGACCCGGTGCCTTTCGCGTCTTTCGGCGGTTCCATCGGGTTACCCGGACCGCGCGGGATCAGTTTCGACACAAACGGTAGTGCCATCGGGTTGGCAATGGCGACCTGGCGATGCGGATCAACAGAGATGCCGCCCCATTCGAACATCCCCAGGTTACCCGGGAACACCAGCGTGCCCTGTTCCGACGGTGGGGTGAAAATGCCTTCATAGCGCATCTGGTGGAACATGACGCGGCACACCAGTTGATCGAACATGGTGGCACCCCACATGTCCGCCCCGCTGAGATCTTTCTTCGGACGGAAGCTCAGATCGGAGAACGGCTGGGTAGGGGTGACGTAATCACCTTTGGCAGCCCCTTGCGGTACCGGTTTTTCCGGCGCGGGCACGACCAGTTCGCCATTACGACGATCCAGTACGAAAATGTTGCCGGTTTTCGCCGGAGCATAAATCACCGGAACCGTTTTGCCGTTGACGCTGATATCCGCCAGCGTTGGCTGCGACGGCATATCCATGTCCCACAAATCGTGGTGAACGGTCTGGTAGCTCCAGGCCAGTTTGCCGGTGGTCGCGTTCAGCGCGACGATTGAGCTGGCGTAACGCTCCTGCTCGGGTGTGCGTTTACCGCCCCAGATATCCGGCGTGGTGACGCCCATCGGTAGATAGACCAAATCCAGCTTCGCATCATAGGCGGCAGGTGCCCAGGAGTTCGGCGAGTTGACGGTATAATGGTGTTCATCGGCGGGGATCGCATTTGGATCTTTCGCACCCGGATCGAAGGCCCACAGCAGTTTACCGGTATTGATATCGAAACCGCGGATGACCCCTGAAGGCTCCCGGGTGGAGAAGTTATCCGTTACAGCACCGGCAATGATAATCACCTTATCGGTGACGATTGGCGGCGAGGTGGGCTCGTACATGCCCGGCGTGGTCACCGGCATATTGGTTTGCAGGTTGAGAATGCCTTTATTGGCAAAGGAGTCACACGGCTTACCGTTATCCGCGTTGATAGCGAACAGACGACCATCATTCACTGGCAGGATAATACGGCGCGGGCAATCCGCCACCACATCCGGGCTGGCATTGTCAGCGGTCGCTTCATGATAAGAAACGCCACGGCAGGTGACATGCTGGAAGCTCGGATTGGTATTCAGTTGCGGATCAAAGTGCCATTTCTCTTTACCCGTGGCGGCATCAAGGGCGAACAGACGCTGGTGCGCCGTACACAGGAACAAGGAATCGCCGACTTTAATGGGCGTCACTTCGTTGGTAATTTCACCGGGATCGTTTGGCAGTTTCAGATCGCCGGTGCGAAACACCCACGCTTCTTTCAGATTATGCACGTTATCGGCGTTGATCTGTTTCAACGGCGAGTAACGCTGCCCTTCTTGATTACGGCCGTAAGCGGGCCAGTCACTGTCAGCAACTGTAGAGATGGCCTGTGCAGGCGTACTTTCTGCGCTCAGCGTGCCGTGGATCTCTTGCGGATCGTTAAAACCGGCCCACGTCAGAATGCCGCCACTGACCAGCAGCGTCACCACCAGCGCAGCGACCGCGCCACGGGCGGGGACAACTAATCGCCGCCAGACAAAGGGCAAGATTAGCCAGATGCCGAAGAAGACCAGGATGTCACTACGCGGTGTGAGCGCCCAGAAATCGAAACCGACTTCCCACACGCCCCATATCATGGTGATCAGCAACAGGGCGGCATACACCCCTAATGCAGCACGCTGACCTTTCCATAACAGCCAGGTCACCGCCAGCATTACCAGGCCTGCGATAGGGTAGTACCAGGAGCCGCCAATGGCGACCAGCCAGGCTCCGCCGATGAACAGATACAGCCCGCAAAAGGCTGCGAACAGTGCCGTCAGCGTCACCAGACGCCGCGGCTGTTGCGTTTTTGTTTCTGCCATAAAAAGACACTCGTCTGTTTGTTAATATTTTGATAGCAATTCATTATAGGAGTTAACAAGTGTGATCGTCATCACAAAATGAGCTTTGTCGCGGAATGGCACCTAATAATCTTTTTGCTGGTATACTGCGCATCTTGCGTTTCAATTACCGGCGCTCTCAACCGGTGTTGAATGATTTACGATTTAAATCATATGGTTAGTTAAAATGAAACACACTGTTGAAGTGATGATCCCGGAAGCGGAGATCAAAGCGCGTATCGTTGAGCTGGGTCGTCAAATCACTGAACGTTACAAAGATAGCGGCAGCGAAATGGTACTGGTGGGGCTGCTGCGTGGATCGTTTATGTTTATGGCTGATCTGTGCCGTGAAGTGCAGGTTTCTCACGAAGTCGATTTTATGACCGCCTCCAGCTACGGCAGCGGCATGTCCACCACCCGCGATGTGAAAATCCTTAAAGATCTGGACGAAGACATTCGCGGCAAAGACGTGCTGATCGTCGAAGACATTATCGATTCGGGTAATACGCTGTCGAAAGTGCGTGAAATCCTCAGCCTGCGCGAGCCGAAATCGCTGGCGATTTGCACCTTGCTGGATAAACCTTCCCGCCGTGAAGTGGACGTACCCGTTGAGTTTGTCGGCTTTTCCATTCCGGATGAGTTTGTGGTGGGTTACGGCATTGATTATGCACAGCGCTATCGCCATCTGCCTTATGTTGGCAAAGTGGTCATGCTGGAAGAATAAAAAAATCGGGGCCGACGGCCCCGATTGTTATTTGTGATTGCTGTGTTTCTGACTGAGGTTAGACACACCCTGACGGTAACGCTGTTCCAGCGTTTCGCGGTTAGTCGCGGTGACATCCAGATCGCGCAGCAGGCCATCATGAATACCGTAGGCCCAGCCGTGAATGGTCACTTTCTGTCCACGTTTCCATGCGGACTGCATGATCGTCGAGTGACCCAGGTTATACACCTGTTCCATGACGTTCAGTTCGCACAGCGTATCGAGACGACGCTCCGGCGGCATTTCGCCAAGCAGCGAGCTATGTTTAAACCAGATATCGCGAATATGCAGCAGCCAGTTGTTGATAAGACCCAGTTCCGGATTTTCAACCGCGGCCTGGACACCGCCGCAGCCATAGTGGCCGCAAATGATGATGTGTTCAACTTCCAGCACATCCACGGCGTACTGAACCACGGAGAGGCAGTTCAAATCCGTGTGGATCACCAAGTTGGCAACATTTCGGTGAACAAACAGTTCGCCAGGTTCGAGGCCGGTAAGGCGTTCGGCAGGAACGCGGGAGTCAGAGCATCCAATCCATAGAAAGCGCGGCTTCTGTGCTTGCGCCAGTGTTTCGAAAAATCCGGGATCTTCTTCAACCAGCATTTTTGACCATAGTGCATTATTGCTGATGAGTGTATCTATGTCTTTCATGGAAGTTAACAACCTGTAACCAGATAAGTGCGTTGCGCTAATATAGGTTAACTCCAACTCTTTTTAAACCACACATCGAGTGTGAGAAAACAGGTAAGTGATAATTCATGACCATTGCACTGGAGCTTGAGCAGCTTAAAAAAACCTATCCGGGCGGCGTTCAGGCGCTGCGCGGCATTGATTTGAAAGTAGAAGCAGGCGATTTCTATGCACTTCTTGGGCCGAATGGCGCAGGAAAATCCACCACCATTGGGATTATCAGTTCGTTGGTGAATAAAACGTCCGGGCGCGTCAGTGTCTTTGGTTACGATCTGGACAAAGACATTGTTAACGCCAAGCGCCAACTGGGGCTGGTGCCGCAGGAATTTAACTTTAACCCGTTCGAAACCGTCCAGCAGATTGTGGTGAACCAGGCTGGTTACTACGGCGTGGATCGTAAAGAGGCGTTAGTTCGCAGCGAAAAATACCTGAATCAACTCGATCTGTGGGAAAAACGTAACGAACGTGCACGAATGCTTTCCGGCGGCATGAAACGTCGTTTGATGATTGCCCGTGCGCTGATGCACGAGCCGAAACTGCTGATCCTCGACGAGCCAACTGCAGGCGTGGATATTGAATTACGCCGCTCAATGTGGGGCTTTCTGAAGGATCTGAACGATAAAGGCACCACCATTATTCTGACCACCCACTATCTGGAAGAAGCCGAAATGCTGTGCCGCAATATTGGCATTATTCAGCGCGGCGACCTGATTGAAAACACCTCAATGAAAGCGCTGCTCTCTAAGCTGAAGTCAGAGACCTTTATTCTCGATTTAGCGCCGAAAAGCCCGTTACCGAAGCTGGAAGGGTACCAATACCGGCTGGTGGATACGTCCACGCTGGAAGTGGAAGTTCTGCGTGAGCAGGGGATAAATAGCGTGTTCAGCCAACTGAGCGCGCAGGGTGTGCAGGTATTGAGTATGCGTAATAAAGCCAACCGTCTCGAAGAGCTGTTCGTCACGCTGGTGCATGAGAAAAAAGGAGAAAGCGCATGATGCAGCTTTTTTGGGTGGCGCTGAAGAGTATCTGGCACAAAGAGATCCAGCGTTTTATGCGCATCTGGGTGCAAACGCTGGTGCCGCCGGTGATCACCATGACGCTCTATTTTATTATTTTCGGCAATCTGATTGGTTCGCGCATCGGGGAAATGCACGGTTTTACCTATATGCAATTTATCGTGCCGGGGTTGATCATGATGGCGGTGATCACCAACGCTTACGCCAATGTGGCCTCGTCTTTCTTTAGCGCGAAATTCCAGCGCAATATAGAAGAGTTGCTGGTTGCTCCGGTGCCGACGCATGTCATTATCGCCGGTTATGTCGGCGGCGGCGTGGCGCGCGGGCTGTGCGTGGGGGTACTGGTGACCGCCGTATCGCTGTTTTTCGTGCCATTTCAGGTGCATTCATGGCTGTTCGTCGCCCTGACGCTGCTGCTTACTGCAGTGCTGTTTTCACTCGCCGGTTTATTGAACGCAGTTTTTGCCAAAACGTTTGATGATATCAGCCTGATCCCGACATTTGTGCTGACGCCGCTGACCTATCTTGGCGGGGTGTTCTATTCATTGACGCTGCTGCCGCCGTTCTGGCAGGCGCTGTCTCATCTGAACCCGATTGTCTATATGATAAGTGGGTTCCGCTTTGGCTTCCTTGGCATTACCGATGTACCGCTGGTAACCACGGTCGGTGTACTGGTGGTATTTATCGTCGCCTTTTATCTGCTCTGCTGGTATTTGATCCAGCGCGGGCGGGGGCTGCGCAGCTAAAGTCGGATCTGGCTCTCTTCTCCGGGGGAGAGCCAATCCCCAGGATTAGCGTATTTTTTGTACTAAAAAGAGCCGTTGGTATTGGTTTCTGCTTTGTTACACTGGGCTCACTTTCTCAGACCGGTTCGTCTCATGTCTCGTTTGATTACCATTCTGTTGCTGCTGATAACCTGTAGCGCTTCTGCCAGTATTGTGAGTGAACAACGTGTTCCTGCTCGCTATATGCAAACCACCGAAGATGCGGATATCTGGGCGCAAGTTGGCGACAAAGTGGTTACCGTCGGCAATATTCGCGCCGGGCAAATCATCGCCGTCGTCCCGGGGGCGGAAGATTACTATGCGTTTCGCTTCGGCTTCGGCAGCGGGTTTATCGACAAAGGGCATTTGGGGCTGGTTTCCGGCAATCAGCGCGTGGAAGATAGCCTTGGCGATCTGAACAAGCCGCTCAGTAACCAGAATCTTATTACCTGGCAGGACACACCGCTCTATAACGCACCGGATGTGACCAGTGAGCCGTTTGGCACGCTGGCGGAAAATCTGCGTTACCCGATTATTGATAAGCTCAAAGATCGTCTGAACCAGACCTGGTTCCAGATCCGCATTGGCAACCGACTGGCGTGGGTGAGTAGCCTGGATGCCCAGGAAGACAATGGCATTCCCGTGCTGACGTACCACCATATTCTGCGTGATGAAGAGAATACCCGTTTTCGCCATACCTCGACCACCACATCGGTGCGTGCGTTTACGAACCAGATGACCTGGCTGCGCGATCAGGGCTATACCACCTTGTCCATGTATCAACTGGAAGGCTATGTCCGTAACCGTATGAATTTGCCGGCGCGTTCGGTGGTGATCACCTTTGATGATGGGCTGAAGTCCGTCAGTCGTTATGCCTGGCCTATCCTGCGTGCATATAATTTCAAAGCTACGGCGTTTATTATCTCGTCGCGCATCAAGCTGAAACCACAGCCATGGGATCCGAAAACGCTGCAGTTTATGAGCGTGTCAGAACTATACGATATCAGCGATGTGTTTGATGTGCAGTCGCATACCCATTTTCTGCACCGGGTCGACGATGCCATGCATCCGATTCTACTGAGCCGCAACTATCACAATCTTCTGTTTGATTTTAAACGTTCGCGTCGCGCGCTGGCGCAGTTCAACCCGCACGTGCTTTACCTGGCGTACCCGTTTGGCGTGTATGACGATAAAGCGGTAAAGGCGGCGAATGATGCCGGTTTCCATCTGGCGGTCACCACGGTACGTGGAAAGGTAAAACCTGGGGATAATCCGTTCTTGCTGAAACGACTGTATGTGCTAAGAACGGATTCGCTGGAAGCGATGTCGCGGCTGATCAGTAATCAGCCGCAGGGGTAGGGCATCAGGCAACCTGAACCGGCACGGCTTTGGCCGTGCGTTTCATCTCATTGTCGCCATCGAAATAAGCCACTTTTGGCTGCCAGCTACGGGCAACCTCATCCGGTACGGTGACGTAGCTGGCGATGATCAGGATATCGCCGACATCTGCGCAGTGCGCTGCCGCACCGTTAACCGAAATAATTTTTGAGCCGCGCTCACCGGCAATCGCATAGGTGGAAAAACGTTTCCCGTTGGTCACGTTGTAAATATCAATGGCTTCGTATTCCAGAATACCAGCCGCCTCAAGGAAATCCTGGTCAATGGCGCAGGAACCTTCGTAATGCAGGTCGGCCTGTGTCACTTTGACGCGGTGGAGCTTGCCTTGCAGCATTGTGCGAATCATAAGTTAAACCCTACTGATAAGTAACCTGAAAGAGGGGGCGGCTCCATGCGTATCCCCCCGTACGGCGTGCCACGTCTGCATGAGCAGAGGCGGCGTATTGCCCATTTTTTTACCCCGCCTGATGGGCGAGTTCAACCACTTTATTGTCGATAAGCCGCGCCTGACCAAGCCATGCCGCCATCAACACCACTGCCCGCTGGCTGCTGTCGGATAACGCCAACAATGTGTCTGCATCGCGGATCTGGATATCATCGGCGCGTAAACCGGCGTCATTGACCTCCTGCTCAGCAATCGCAATCAGCTCTTCGCAGTTACGCTCGCCTGCCTGCAGTTTATCAGCGAGCACGTTCATTACTTTGCTGAGCGCCGGAGCGATTTTGCGCTGATCGGCGGTGAGGTAACCATTACGTGAGCTCAGTGCCAGGCCATCTTTTGCCCGCACGGTGGGCACGCCGACAATCTCAATGTCGTAGCCCATATCCGCCACCATTTTGCGAATAAGCTGTAACTGCTGGTAATCCTTCTCGCCAAAACAGGCGATGTCCGGCTGCACCATGTTAAACAGCTTACTAACGATGGTGGATACACCCCGGAAATGACCCGGACGGCTTGCGCCTTCCAGCATGGTGGAGATGCCGGGTACGTCGACATAGGTCTGGGTATCGGTGCCTTGTGGGTAAATTTCCGCAGGGGCAGGGGCAAAGACGATATCCGCTTTGCGTTTGTTCAGCTTTTCACAATCTTCCTGCAGGGTGCGCGGGTAACGCGCCAAATCATCCGGCCGATCAAACTGCATCGGGTTAACGAAAATGCTCACTACCACCACATCGGCGCGGGCTTTGGCTTCATCAACCAGTTTCATATGCCCATCATGCAGGTTGCCCATGGTGGGCACCAGCGCAATGCGTTTACCTTCCAGGCGTAGTCGGCGGATATGCTGACGTAGCAGCGGGAGGGTTTCAATAATCAACACAACAGGACTCCTTAATGGAAACTGTGTTCTTCGCCCGGATAGACGCCGGACTCAACTTCAGCAACATACTGCCTAACGGCGGCGCGCATGTCGCCTGCTTCATTCAGGAAATTTTTAGCGAATTTAGGAATGTGGCCGCCGGTAATGCCGAAGGCATCGTGCATGACCAGAATCTGACCATCAGTGACGTTGCCTGCACCAATACCAATCACCGGGATATGCAACGCATCGGTAATACGCTGCGCCAGCTCAACCGGTACGCATTCCAGCACCAGCAACTGCGCGCCTGCGGCTTCCAGCGCCAGCGCATCATCAAACAGTCCCTGTGCGGCATCACCGCGCCCCTGGACTTTATAGCCGCCGAAAATATTCACCGATTGCGGGGTTAACCCCAGATGCCCGCACACCGGCACGGCACGTTCTGTGAGCATTTTGACGGTAGGCGCAAGCCAGGCGCCGCCTTCGATTTTGACCATATTGGCGCCGGCGCGCATCACCACAGCAGCGTTCTCAAACGCCTGCTCCGGCGTGGCATATGCCATAAATGGCAGATCGGCAAGCAGCAGGCAAGCCGGTGCGCCACGGCGTACGGCCTGCGTATGGTAGGCGATATCCGCCACTGTTACCGGCAGGGTGGAGTCATGACCTTGTACCGTCATCCCAAGCGAGTCGCCCACCAGCATCACGTTAATCCCCTCTTCGGCAAACAGTTTCGCGAAGCTATAGTCGTAAGCAGTGATGGTTGCGAAGCGTTTCTTTTCCTGCTTGCACTTGTGCAGCCAGGAGATGGTGGTCGGTTTCATAGCGTTTCCTGATAGTCCAAAACGAATCTTGGCGCATTCTAACAGCAACACTCAGGTGGGCAATGATTTTAGACAACCCGTGGGATGCGGGTGGGCAGAAAGGAAATATTACCAGGCGTCAGGTTTCGGAGCGTTAAGTTGCGCCAGTACTGACCGCAGGGTGACGCCATCCGGGAATACGCACTCTGGCGCGATTTCAAACAGCGGCCACAGCATAAAGCCGCGGTTTTTCATGTCGTAATGAGGGACAGTCAGACGGGGGGTATTCAGCGTTAATTCACCGAACAGCATAATGTCCAGGTCAAGCGTACGTGGTCCCCAGCGCTCTGCTTTGCGCACGCGGCCCTGCTGCAACTCAATACGCTGGGTATGATCGAGCAGCGCTTCGGGCATGAGTTCGGTTTCCAGCGCCACGGCGGCGTTGAGATAGTCCGGCTGATCCTGCGGGCCGAGTGGGGGAGTGCGGTAGAGTGAGGAGACCGCCACTATCCGGCTTTGCGGGATCTCCCCAATGGCCGTTATGGCGGCATTAACCTGGTCGAGCGGTGATGCCAGATTGCTCCCCAGCGCAATATACGCGACTGTCACGCACTGCCCTCACGACGCGGCGCGCGTTTGCGTGGGCGACGATGACGACGGCGTTCAGCCGGTTCATCACCCAGATTATCCAGCATATCTTTTTGTGCGGGCGGCGCAGAAACCTGGAATTCACCCCACCATTTGACCAGTCGTTGCAGCTCACCGTTGTTTTCGGCATCGGCGCGCAGCGCCATCAGGTCATAGGCAGCGCGGAATTTGGGATGTTCCATCAGTTTCCAGGCGCGTTTCCCCTGACGACGGGACATACGCAACTGCAACTGCCAGATATCGCGAATCAGCGTAGTGATGCGCTTCGGAATAGCCAACGAACGACAGGCTTCGTCCAGCACATCATTCATCGCCAGCGCAAAAGCGTCGTAATAGGCTAGCCCGCCTTCTTGTGCGATGCGCTGGGCATTCTCCAGTAACGGATACCAGAACATGGCAGCAAACAGAAACGCCGGGTTAACGCGCATATCATTGCGGATGCGGTTATCCGTGTTCTTCAGCACCTGTTCGATAATATGCTCCATCGGGCTATCGCCGTTTTCGGTGAAATAGCGCGTGATGGTCGGGAACAGCGGCTGGAACAGACCGTATTCGCGCAGCAACCGGCAGGTTTCGTAGCCGTAGCCTGCCTGCAATAGTTTGAGTGACTCCTCAAACAGGCGCGCTGGCGGTACATCGTTGATCAGGGTAGCGAGACGCGGAATGGGTTCGGCGGTTTCTTCGCTGATACGCATGTTCAGCTTGGCGGCGAAACGTACAGCGCGCAGCATGCGTACCGGATCTTCGCGGTAACGCGTCTCCGGGTTGCCAATCAGTCGGATCACGCCGTCTTCCAGGTCGCGCATACCGCCCACATAATCGCGAACGGTAAAATCGGCTACGCTGTAATAGAGGCTGTTAATGGTGAAGTCACGGCGCTGGGCATCTTCTTCAATGGAACCGAAGATATTGTCGCGCAGCAGCATACCGTTTTGCCCACGCTGAGAGGTGGTGCGATCGGTTTGTTGATCGTCATGGTGCCCGCGAAAGGTGGCGACTTCGATGATTTCCGGCCCGAACATCACATGTGCGAGACGGAAACGGCGACCAACCAGGCGGCAGTTGCGGAACAGTTTACGTACCTGGTCCGGGGTGGCACTGGTGGTGACGTCAAAATCTTTTGGTTTTTTGCCCAGCAATAAGTCGCGCACGCCGCCGCCTACCAGGTAAGCGTCGTAGCCCGCTTTATTCAGACGATAGAGCACCTTGAGCGCGTTTTCACTGATATCTTTGCGGGAAATAGCGTGCTGCTCACGCGGAATAACCGTCATCTGTGGTTGGGCCATAGCCTCAACGACCATGCTCTCTTCGCGGCTCAGCACCTTGCGGCAAAAATTAGCGACTCGGGTAAAAATAGTACACCTCGGTAAGTGTCAAACGTCAGGACAAAAAAATAGCGGCTAATCATAGCTCAGCGCGAGGCATTTGAGAATGCTGTATTCGCACACGCTGCTCCCGGAACGCGGGAAAGCGCCCAGTTCGCCACTGCCCTTTTCAGCAATGCCTCAATGCTGAGATCCTGCCATTCTTGTGTTACATCCTGGTTCAGGAATTGTAAAGCCATGATTATTATGGGGCGCGGATCGCCGCCAGGCAAGGCAGGCGCATGGTTCTGCTTGGAGAGCTTATTTCCCTGCTCATTCAGCGCCAGCGGCAAATGAATGTACTCTGGTGTCGGCCAGCCGAAGTGTTGATAGAGAGAGATTTGTCGCACTGTGGGTTCGATCAAATCCGCACCTCGCACAATCTCGGTAACCCCCTGAAAATGGTCATCCACCACCACCGCCAGGTTGTAAGCAAACAGCCCATCACGACGATGAATAATAAAATCTTCCCGCGCCAGTTTTTCATCGGCAATGATATGACCGCGCAGTTTGTCATCAAAGGCCAGCACCGGATGCTGTTGCATCAGGCGTACAGCCGCGTTTTCCGGGCCGTTATGGCGGGTACGGCAATAGCCATCATAAGTGCCGCCTACACTTTGAATCCGCGCGCGCGAGCAGGTGCAGTAATAGCTTAATCCTTCACGTTGCAACGTGGCGAGCGCATCGCGGTAAGCTTCATGACGTTGTGATTGCCAGAGCACATCGCCGTCCCACTGCAGGCCATAATGTTCAAGCTGACGCAGGATGGTGTTTGCCGCACCGGGAATTTCACGGGGAGGGTCAATATCTTCGATGCGTACAAGCCAAAGGCCTTGGCTGGCACGGGCTTGCAGGTAGCTGCCAAGCGCAGCAATCAGCGAACCAAAATGCAGTTCACCAGAGGGAGATGGCGCAAAGCGCCCAATATAGTGTGATTCAGGTTCAGGCATATCAACAGGCAAAAAAATATAGGGCGGGAATAAATCCCGCCGTATAAGGCGCAGCCACAGTGTTGTGGTGTGCCGTCAGTGATAACGGGTGATTAACCCGCCATCTGTTTTTCGCGGATTTCCGCCAGCGTTTTGCAGTCGATACACAGATCGGCGGTCGGACGCGCTTCCAGGCGGCGGATGCCAATTTCCACACCGCAGGATTCACAGAATCCGAAATCTTCGTCTTCCACTTTTTTCAGCGTCTTCTCGATCTTTTTAATCAGCTTGCGCTCGCGATCACGGTTACGCAGTTCGAGGCTGAACTCTTCTTCCTGTGCGGCACGATCAACCGGATCAGGGAAGTTTGCAGCTTCGTCTTGCATATGTGTGACGGTGCGATCGACTTCATCCCTAAGTTGATTACGCCATGCTTCAAGAATGCGCTTGAAGTGAGCCAGCTGGGCTTCGTTCATATACTCTTCGCCCGGTTTCTCTTGATACGGCTCCACCCCAGCGATGGCGAGAATACTCAGGGACGATGTTTTACGGTTTTGCCCTTCTTGCATGTTGCTTCTCCTTAACACGCACTATCGATCCCCGGTTGGGGGAAAAATCAGGCCGCTATAAATAACAGATGCTTTTCCGGATGGCAAATATCTAAACGTAACACTTGACAACCCTGTGAAGAAAAGCGTATTTGCGCACGCGACCAGAACACTTATTAGTCAAACGTCTGCCTTTAATAAACGGTGAAAGGCACCGGCAAACTCAGAGTGATGTTATCGGCAGAAAGTTCCGCTTTATAAGCGAGAATTTCCACCCCCTGACGTTGTGCGTCATTCAACAAACGTGCGTATTCCTCATCAATATGGCGCGCTGGAGAAAAATGTTCAACGGCTGAGTGCAAGACGGCAAACAGGATTACAGCGCGATCACCATTAGCCGCCACGCTCATTAATTCCCGCAGATGCTTCTGACCCCGGAGAGTGACCGCATCCGGGAAAAAGCCTGACTGCTGCTCGGCGAGCGTGACCGATTTCACTTCAATATAGCAGTTGCGGCGATCATCCGCCTGTAGCAGAAAATCAATTCTGCTACGTTCCGCACCATATTTTACTTCGCTTTTCAGCGCGCTATAGCCGGTCAGTTCTGGCAGGCTTCCGGCGAGGATCGCCTCTTTGGTCAGCGTATTTGCGCGCAGCGTGTTGACGCAAATAAATGCCCCTTGCCGGGTTTGCGTTAATTCCCAGGTGTGCGCATATTTGCGTTTAGGATTTTCTGATGTGGAATACCACACCGTGTCGCCAGGTGTGGCGCAGCCGGTCATTGCGCCGGTATTGGGGCAATGCAGCGTCAGCGTTTCGCCCTCTGGCGTAATGACATCGGCAAGAAATCGTTTATAGCGCTGAATCAGCGTGGCGGGTTTTAGCGGCGGGGAAAACTGCATAGGCGATCCTTATTGTTATGGTTTTAATGGCCAGCGGTTGAGCGCCGTATAACGGGTGCGTCCGTTGATAAACTGCGATTCATACAGCGCAAACGCCCCAACCGGAAAGGTCCAGCGAAAACCCGGCGGCGGAATAGCCACCGCCTGAGCGGCGTCGCGCAATAGCGTGATATGCGGGTGGAAAGGCTGCGGACTTTGGTAACAACCGCTGCGGGAAGCCTGCGCGCGAAGCATATTCGCCAGCTGTAGCAACCCGCGCGGCGGCTGACGCGCACCAAGCCAGACCACGCGCGATCGCAGCCACTGCCCTGCATCATCCAGTGTCAGCGTAAAACCAGGCTGCTGTATCCGTCCGGCAAGCGTTTCCAGCGCCCGCTGTTTCTCCGCGCTGATATCACCGAGAAATGCCAGTGTCAGATGGAGGTTGGCAGCGGCGATGGCGCGCCCGGCGTCGGCCGGAAAGTGCTGCGCGCGCCAGTGCACCACCTCTGTCTGTATCCCGGCGGGTAACTCAATGGCAAAAAACAGCCTTTTGGATTCGGACATGCGCTCCCCGGTAATGGCTCGGTAATGATTTGCGGCGATGGTATACTACTGCGCTGTTCTATGTTAACCCTCAGGAGCTTTTGTGTCCTTATTGCCGGTCGCCGCTGTTCTTCCCGATATCCTTTCTGCGTTGCAACGCGCGCCCCAGGTGCTATTGAGCGCGCCGACCGGGGCAGGGAAATCCACATGGCTGCCACTGCAATTGCTGCAACAGGGCGCTATTGAGGGGCGTATTTTACTGCTGGAGCCGCGTCGCCTCGCAGCCCGCAATGTTGCGCAGCGGCTGGCGGAACTTCTTAATGAGAAACCCGGAGAAACGGTTGGCTATCGCATGCGGGCGGAAAGTTGCGTGGGGCCAAACACGCGGCTGGAAGTGGTCACCGAAGGGATCCTGACGCGCCTGATCCAGCACGATCCGGAGCTGAGCGGCGTGGGGCTGGTGATACTGGATGAATTCCACGAACGCAGTTTACAGGCCGATCTGGCTCTGGCGCTGCTGCTGGATGTTCAGCAGGGGTTGCGTGATGATCTCAAATTGCTGGTGATGTCCGCGACGCTGGATAACGCGCGCTTGCAGGCGTTGTTGCCGGATGCGCCGGTCGTCGTTTCGCAGGGGCGCGCCTGGCCGGTTGAACAGCGCTTCCAGGCACTGCCGGCGCATCAGCGTTTTGACGAAGCGGTGGCGCAAGCGGCCGCAGAGTTGTTGCGCAGTGAGCCAGGTTCACTGCTGCTGTTTTTACCGGGTGTAGGTGAGATCCTGCGCGTTCAGGAGCAGCTCGCTTCCCGCGTGGGCAATGATGTTGTGCTCTGCCCGCTGTATGGTGCGCTGCCGTTAAGCGAACAGCGTAAAGCGATTTTGCCGCCCCCGAGCGGGCAACGAAAAGTGGTGCTGGCGACTAATATTGCCGAAACCAGTTTGACCATTGAAGGCATACGGCTGGTGGTGGATAGCGCACAGGAACGCGTTGCCCGTTTTGACCCTCGTACTGGTTTAACCCGGCTGATCACGCAGCGTATCAGCGTCGCCTCAATGACGCAGCGTGCCGGGCGTGCAGGCCGTCTTGAGCCCGGGATTTGTTTGCATTTACTGGGCAAAGATCAGGCGGAACGCGCCGCGGCGCAAAGCAGCCCGGAAATACTCAACAGCGATTTATCCGGCCTGTTGATGGAATTATTACTGTGGGGATGCCAGGATCCCGCCCGGCTTAACTGGCTGGATATGCCGCCTGAGGTAAACCTCGCAGCGGCACGCAATCTCCTGAAACAGTTGCAAGCGCTGGATGAAGGGCGCTTAACAGCGTCAGGCCGGAAGATGGCGGCGCTCGGTAGCGATCCGCGTCTGGCAGCGATGCTGGCCTCGGCGAAAGGTGATGATGAGATAGCTACTGCGGCGAAACTGGCGGCCATTCTTGAAGAGCCGCCGCGCGCAGGAAATAGCGATCTCAGCACGGCGTTCGCGCGTCAACAGGCGAACTGGCAGCAGCGCGCACGCCAGCTTGCCCGGCGGTTGAAAAGCCAGGCCGGTGAACCGGACAGCGATGCGCTGGCACCGCTGCTGGCCAGCGCCTTTGCCGATCGTATTGCGCGCAGGCGAGGTCAGCAGGGGCGTTATCAACTGGCGAACGGTATGGGGGCCACGCTGGACGCTGACGATGCGCTGGGCCGCCATGAGTGGCTGATTGCTCCGCTGCTATTGCAAGGGAGTCAGTCGCCGGATGCCCGTATTCTGCTGGCGCTGCCGCTGGATATCGACGCGCTGATTGCCCGTTGCCCGCACTTATTGCAGCAGTCAGACACCGTTGAATGGGATGACGCACAAGGCACGTTGAAAGCGTTCCGCCGGAGCCAGATAGGACAACTGACGGTAAAAGTGCAGCCGCTGGCAAAGCCGTCGGAAGAAGAATTGCATCTGGCGATGCTCAATGGCATCCGTGATAAAGGGCTGCGGGTGCTGAACTGGACGCCGGAAGCTGAACAGTTGCGTTTGCGATTACACTGTGCGGCGAAGTGGCTGCCGGAGCAGACATGGCCCGCCGTGGATGACGCTTCGTTACTGGATTCATTGGAGCAGTGGTTGCTCCCGCACATGGGGGGGATCCGTTCGTTGCGCGATCTGAACGCACTGGATGTTACGCAGGCGTTACAAACCCTGTTGCCGTGGTCATTACGTCAACGGCTGGATAGTGAGCTGCCTGGGCATTACACTGTGCCGACCGGAAGCCGGATAGCCATTCGCTATCATGAGGATAATCCGCCGGTACTGGCAGTTCGCATTCAGGAAATGTTTGGTGAAGCCACCACGCCCACCATTGCGCAGGGGCGCGTGGCGCTGGTGCTGGAGCTGCTTTCTCCTGCGCAGCGACCGCTGCAAATTACCCGTGATTTAGCGGCGTTTTGGGCCGGTTCCTGGCGCGATGTGCAAAAAGAGATGAAGGGGCGCTACCCGAAACATGTCTGGCCGGACGATCCGGCGAATACTGCCCCCACGCGGCGGACGAAAAAATACTCCTGAGCCGGTCAGTGTTTGCCGTCCGGCGCGGGTGAAAATTGAGAGATTTCTTCTTCTGCCTCTGTGCAGAAGAGTTGAGAATCAGGCCCTTGCGCCTGAAAGTTGCGGAGAGTAAAGCATGGCGGGGAATGACCGCGAGCCAATTGGACGCAAAGGTAAACCAGCGCGTCCGGCAAAAGAGAAGATCAGTCGTCGTCGACTCCGGGAAGAGGAGTATGACGAGTACGAAGATGATGACGATGAGGATGAAGAACCGATGCCGAAAAAAGGAAGAGGCAAAGGCCGGAAGCCCCGGGGTAAACGCGGCTGGTTCTGGCTGCTGTTGAAAATCTTCATTGTCCTTGCCGTGCTGTGCGCCATTTATGGCGTCTATTTGGATCAAAAGATCCGCGCCCGTATCGACGGCAAAGTCTGGCAGTTGCCCGCAGCGGTCTATGGTCGCATGGTCAACCTTGAACCGGATATGGCGGTCAGTAAAAACGAGATGGTGAAACTGCTGGAAGCCACGCAGTACCGCCAGGTGACGAAGATGACGCGTCCCGGCGAGTTTACCGTGCAGGCGAAAAGCATTGAGATGATCCGCCGTCCGTTTGATTTCCCGGACAGTAAAGAAGGGCAGGTGCGTGCGCGTCTGACGTTTGATGGCGATCGTCTGGAAACCATCGAAAATATGGACAGCAACCGCCAGTTCGGTTTCTTCCGCCTCGATCCGCGTCTGATCACCATGCTCTCGTCGCCAAACGGCGAGCAGCGTCTGTTTGTTCCGCGTAACGGATTCCCGGATCTGCTGGTGGATACCCTACTGGCAACGGAAGACCGCCATTTTTACGAACACGATGGCATTAGCTTCTACTCCATTGGCCGTGCGGTACTGGCTAACCTGACGGCAGGCCGTACCGTGCAGGGGGCGAGTACGCTGACTCAGCAACTGGTGAAAAACCTGTTCCTCAGCAGCGAGCGTTCTTACTGGCGTAAAGCTAACGAAGCCTATATGGCGCTGATCATGGATGCCCGTTACAGCAAGGATCGCATCCTTGAGCTGTATATGAACGAGGTTTACCTGGGGCAGAGCGGCGATAACGAGATCCGCGGGTTCCCGCTGGCGAGCCTGTACTATTTTGGTCGTCCGGTGGAAGAGCTAAGTCTTGATCAGCAGGCGTTGCTGGTTGGGATGGTGAAAGGGGCCTCGGTCTACAACCCATGGCGCAATCCAAAACTGGCGCTGGAACGCCGAAATCTGGTGCTGCGCTTGCTGCAACAGCAGAACGTGATCGACCAGGAACTGTATGACATGCTGAGCGCCCGTCCACTGGGCGTGCAGCCGCGCGGTGGGGTGATTTCACCGCAGCCGGCGTTTATGCAGATGGTGCGTCAGGAGCTGCAGGCGAAGCTGGGCGACAAAGTGAAAGATCTCTCCGGCGTGAAGATCTTTACGACTTTTGATTCTGTGGCGCAGGATGCTGCCGAAAAAGCGGCGGTGGATGGCATTCCGGCGCTGATTAAACAGCGCAAATTGACCGACCTTGAAACCGCGATGGTGGTGGTAGACCGCTTTACCGGCGAGGTGCGGGCGATGGTCGGTGGCGCGACACCGCAGTTTGCCGGTTATAACCGTGCGATGCAGGCGCGTCGATCGATTGGTTCACTGGCGAAACCGGCGACCTATCTGACCGCGTTAAGTCAGCCGAATCAATATCGCCTGAATACGTGGATCGCGGATGCGCCGATCTCACTGCGCCTGTCCAATGGCCAGGTGTGGGCACCGCAGAACGATGACCACCGTTTCAGTGGTCAGGTCATGCTGGTGGATGCGCTGACCCGTTCTATGAACGTGCCGACCGTTAACCTCGGGATGGCGATTGGTCTGCCGGCGGTGACGGATACCTGGGAAAAACTCGGTGCGCCGAAAGATCAGCTGACGGGAATGCCATCAATGCTGCTTGGGGCGCTGAACCTGACGCCGATTGAAGTGGCGCAGGCATTCCAGACGATCGCCAGCGGGGGGAACCGCGCACCGCTTTCCGCGCTGCGCTCGGTGATCGCTGAAGACGGCACCGTGCTCTATCAAAGCTTCCCGCAGGCCGAGCGTGCAGTACCAGCGCAGGCGGCGTATATGACGCTGTGGACCATGCAGCAGGTTGTGCAACGGGGTACGGGCCGTCAGCTTGGCGCGAAGTATCCGGGGCTGCACCTGGCGGGTAAAACCGGGACCACCAACAATAACGTCGATACCTGGTTTGCCGGTATCGACGGGCGTGAAGTCACCATTACCTGGGTGGGGCGCGACAATAACCAGCCGACCAAATTGTATGGCGCCAGCGGCGCAATGGCGATTTATCAGCGTTACCTGGAAAACCAGTCGCCGATCCCGTTAGATCTGACGCCGCCGGAAGATATCACCACGATGGGCGTCGACGATATGGGTAACTTTGTCTGCGGCGGTGGCGGTACACGTCAGCTACCGGTCTGGACCACCAGCCCGGAAACGCTGTGTCAGCAGAACCAGATGCAGCCGCAGACGGGTAACCCGTTTGATTCGTCGACGCAGCCGCAACAGCAGCCACAACAACCACCACAGCAACAGCCGCAGCAGGAGCAGAAAAGCGATGGCGTAGCGGGGTGGATCAAAGAGATGTTTGGCGGCAACTAAGCCATGACAGTGCCATCAAACCCCTGGTCGAAGGCCGGGGGTTTTCTTTTTCGTCGTCTAAAACATCCGGATAACGCGATAGTAAATTCCTTTTAATAGCCCTTTAACTCCCCGTTTCTATCTGGTTATTTCTTCATCCTTTAAGCCCGTTCAGACGGCGCGTTGCTTGCTATACAGGCAACCGTTCGCCTATTATGCTGCGGTCATAATAATAATTATCGTTTACGTTATCATTCACTCATTGATCCAGAGAGAAAACAATGGCGCGTCCCAATACTGCTCAGCCAGTCAACACCTCGCTGCGTAAAATCGCAGTGGTTGTAGCCACAGCGGTTAGCGGCATGTCTGTTTATGCACAGGCAGCAACGACCCAAAAAGAAGAGACCATCACCGTCACCACCGCTGCCCCGCAGGAGAGCGCATGGGGGCCGGCGGCGACGATCGCGGCGAAACACTCTGCGACCGCCACCAAAACGGATACGCCGCTGGAGAAAACCCCGCAGTCTGTTTCCGTGGTGACCAGCGAAGAGATGCAAATCCGCCAGCCTGCTTCAGTAAAAGAGGCGTTAGGCTATACACCCGGCGTTGTCGTGAGTAACCGCGGCGCGTCCAATACTTATGACTTTGTGAGTATCCGCGGGTTTACCTCTGTTGGCCTCAGCCAGAACAATTATCTGGATGGATTGAAACTGCAGGGTAACTTCTACAACGACGCAGTCATCGATCCCTATATGCTAGAGCGTGTTGAACTGATGCGTGGGCCGACTTCTGTTCTCTATGGGAAGAGTAATCCGGGTGGCATTATTTCCATGGTTAGCAAACGTCCGACCACAGAACCGCTGCACGAAGTCCAGTTCAAGATGGGGACGGATAATCTGTACCAGACAGGGTTTGATTTCAGTGATGCGCTGGATGATAACGGTGAATTTTCCTACCGTCTGACAGGTGTCGCCCGTTCTAACGATCAGCAGCAGGTTAATGCGAAGCAAAAACGTTATGCCATCGCGCCCTCTTTTACCTGGCGTCCTGACGATAAAACCCGTTTCACTTTCCTCTCTTACTTCCAGAATGAGCCACAAACTGGCTACTACGGATGGTTGCCGAAAGAAGGAACTGTTCAGCCGTTGCCGAACGGTAGCCATATTGGTACTGACTTCAATGAAGGTGCGAAGAACAACACTTATTCCCGTAACCAGAAAATGGTCGGTTATAGCGTTGAACATGGTTTCGATGACACCTTTACCCTGCGCCAGAACTTGCGCTTCTCTGAGATGAAAACAGATCAGCAGAGCGTATACGGTACAGGTATTGCGGCCGATGGGCATACCCTCAATCGCGGCACTGTTGTCGATAATGAGCGTCTCCAGAACTTCAGCGTCGATACGCAGTTACAGAGTAAATTTTCCACGGGTGCAGTTGAACATACTCTGCTGACCGGCGTTGATTTCATGCGCATGCGTAACGATATCAATGCGACATTTGGTAGTGCACCGTCTATCGACCTCTATAATCCTTATACACCGGAAGATTTCACTTTTGGTGATGCCGCGCCTTACCAATTGAACGAAACCAAACAGACCGGGATCTACGCCCAAAACCAGGCGGAGTGGGATAAGTGGGTCTTTACGCTGGGTGGCCGTTATGACTGGTCAAATCAGCAGACGACCGTACGTGCCGATGGGGGTTCTGTCGATCGCAATGACCACCAGTTCACCTGGCGTGGTGGTGTTAACTATCTCTTTGATAACGGTATTGCGCCCTATATCAGCTACAGCCAGTCTTTCGAACCGAATGCATTCGATCTCTATAGCACGCCGCGTATGGCTTTTGCTCCTTCAAAAGGCGAGCAGTATGAAGCCGGTATTCGCTATGTACCGAAAGATATGCCGATCGTACTCAGTGGAGCGGTGTATCAGCTGACGAAGACCAATACGCTGACTACCGACCCGAATAATACGACGTTACAGGTTCCATCAGGGGAAGTGCGTTCGCGTGGTGTGGAGCTGGAAGCGAAAGCAGCGTTGAATGCCAATATCAATGTGACCGCGTCTTATACCTATATCGATGCTGAATACACCAAAGATACCAATCTGAAGGGTAATCATGTCGAGCAGGTGCCGCGCAACATGGGATCCCTGTGGGGCGATTACACCTTCCATTCTGGCGTATTGTCTGGCCTGACGCTGGGCACTGGAGGACGCTTCATCGGTTCAAGTTACGGCGCACCGGATAACGCATTCAAAGTGGGCAGTGCGACGGTGATGGATGCTGTTATCAAGTATGACCTGGCTCGTCTGGGTATGGCGGGTTCTAGTGTTGCTTTGAACGTAAACAATCTGCTTGATCGCGATTATGTTTCCAGCTGCTTCCAGGCCTATGGCTGTTTCTGGGGCGCAGAGCGTCAGGTAGTGGCGACAGCAACCTTCCGCTTCTAATCTCTCTTCGGGCACGGTTCGCCGTGCCCTTTGACAAGTTGGCTACTATGCAGGAAAAGAACACGCTTCCCGACACGACATTTCAACTGAACGGAGTGAGCTTTAGCGTACCCGGTCGTACGCTGCTCCACCCGTTATCTTTGCGTTTCCCCCCCGGAAAAGTCACCGGGTTGATTGGTCATAACGGTTCCGGCAAATCCACGCTGCTCAAAATGTTGGGCCGTCATCAGCCACCTTCCGGCGGCGATATTCTGCTGGATGAGCAGCCGTTGGCGAGCTGGAACAGTAAAGCCTTTGCCCGCAAGGTGGCGTATCTTCCTCAGCAACTGCCGCAGGCGGAAGGGATGACTGTACGTGAGCTGGTGGCGATTGGTCGTTATCCGTGGCACGGTGCGTTGGGGCGTTTTGGTATTGCTGATCGGGAAAAAGTTGAAGAAGCGATAGCGTTGGTTGGGTTGAAACCGTTGGCGCATCGCCTGGTGGACAGCCTTTCCGGTGGTGAACGTCAGCGCGCGTGGATTGCAATGCTGGTGGCGCAGGATAGCCGTTGCCTGCTGCTTGATGAGCCGACTTCCGCGCTGGACATCGCGCACCAGGTTGATGTGTTGGCGCTGGTGCATCGTCTTAGTCAGCAGCGTGGGTTAACGGTGATTGCCGTTCTGCACGACATTAATATGGCGGCGCGATACTGCGATTATCTGGTGGCACTGCGCGGCGGTGAAATGATCGCGGAAGGGATACCGGATGACTTAATGCGCGCCGACACGCTTGAACACATTTATGGCATCCCGATGGGCATCCTGCCGCACCCTTCCGGCGCCGCACCGGTGAGTTTTGTCTACTAATGGCCCAATTACCTCAGATTAGCCGTCGCCGCCTGCTGACGGCGATGGCGCTCTCTCCCTTACTGTGGAACATGCGCAACGCGCAGGCGGCGTCTGTCGACCCGCACCGTATCGTTGCCCTCGAATGGCTACCCGTTGAGTTACTGCTGGCGCTCGGCGTTGCGCCCTATGGCGTGGCAGATGTGCATAATTACAACGTGTGGGTTAACGAACCCGCACTGCCTGACGCGGTGATCGATATCGGGCTGCGGACAGAGCCTAATCTCGAACTGCTGACGCAGATGAAGCCCTCTTATCTTGTCTGGTCCGCAGGCTATGGCCCGTCAGAAACCAAGCTGGCGCGTATTGCCCCAGGGCGTGGTTTCACCTTCAGCGATGGTAAAAAACCGCTCACGATGGCGCGCCACTCCCTTAACGAGATGGCGCAGTTGCTGAACAGGGAAGCGGCTGCGAAAACACATCTGGATGCGTTTGATGCGTTGATCGACGGGACAAAACCGCATTTCGCCCGCCGTGGCAACCGCCCGTTGCTGATGATCACGCTGCTGGATCCCCGCCATGTACTGGCGTTTGGTCCGAACTGCCTGTTCCAGGAAGTGCTTGATAGTCTGGGAATTCGTAATGCCTGGCATGGTGAAACCAGCTTCTGGGGCAGTGTGGCAGTGGGTATCGACAGGCTGGCGGAATACAACGATGTGGATGTGCTCTGTTTCGATCACGGCAATGACCAGGATATGCGCAAGCTGATGGCGACGCCGCTCTGGCAGGCGATGCCTTTTGTGCGTTCCGGACGTTTCCAGCGCGTG
This sequence comes from Kosakonia oryzendophytica, assembly GCF_900094925.1. Taxonomy (GTDB): domain Bacteria; phylum Pseudomonadota; class Gammaproteobacteria; order Enterobacterales; family Enterobacteriaceae; genus Kosakonia; species Kosakonia oryzendophytica. Next base: position 582,645 of record NZ_FMAY01000002.1, read on the forward strand.
CCGGCTGTCTGGTTTTATGGTGCGACGCTGTCAGCGATGCACTTTACTCGTGTGCTGGATAACGCGCTGGGAGGGAAGGCATGAGTCGTCGTCTCTCCCTTTTCCCGATACTGCTACTGGCGCTGTTATTTGCTATCGCCGCAGGGCTGAGTTGGTCCAATTTAAACATTGCGTTGCCGCGAGCGCAGTGGGGTGAGGCGCTGCGTGCGCCAGACATAGACCGTATCGATCAAATGCTGTTCCACTACAGCTTGCTGCCAAGGCTGGTAATTTCCCTGCTGGTGGGGGCGGGTCTTGGGCTGGTGGGCGTGTTGTTCCAGCAAGTATTGCGCAACCCGTTGGCGGAACCGACCACACTTGGCGTGGCGACCGGCGCTCAACTGGGGATCACCGTCACCACACTGTGGGCGATACCGGGCGTGCTGGCTTCGCAGTTTGCTGCACTGGTGGGTGCGTGCGCTGTGGGCGCGCTGGTGTTTGGCGTGGCCTGGGGCAAACGGTTATCGCCGGTGACACTGATCCTTGCCGGGCTGGTGGTGAGTCTTTATTGCGGAGCAATCAACCAGTTGCTGGCGCTGTTTCATCACGATCAGCTGCAAAGCATGTTCTTATGGAGCACCGGTACGCTGACTCAGACCGACTGGAGCGTGGTGCAGCGTCTGTGGCCACAACTGGCGGGCTGCGGTCTATTAACGTTGTTGCTGCTGCGTCCGCTGACCCTGATGGGGCTGGATGATGGTGTCGCACGTAACCTCGGACTGGCCTTGTCGCTGGCCCGGCTGGCGGCGCTGACGCTGGCGATCGCCCTGAGTGCCTTACTGGTGAATGCGGTGGGGATTATTGGTTTTATCGGCCTGTTTGCGCCGCTGTTGGCAAAAATGCTCGGCGCTCGCCGTTTACTGGCGCGACTGGTGTTGTCGCCGTTTATTGGCGCGCTCATCTTGTGGCTTTCCGATCAACTGGTCTGGTTGCTGACCCGGGTATGGATGGAGATCTCCACCGGCTCCGTGACCGCGTTGATTGGCGCACCGTTGCTGCTGTGGCTGTTGCCGCGCCTGCGCAGCATGAGCGCACCCGCGATGAACGCCGGGGATAACGTTCCCGCTGAGCGTCAGCACGTGCCGGGGTTTGCCTTCGGGGGGCTGGTGTTGCTGTTGCTGGTGATGTGGGGGGCGCTGGCATTCGGTCGGGATGCGCAAGGCTGGCACTGGGCCAGTGGTGCGTTACTGAATGATCTTCTGGAGTGGCGCTGGCCGCGCATCATCGCGGCACTCACTGCTGGCATCATGCTGGCTGTTGCGGGTTGCATTATTCAGCGCCTGACCGTTAACCCGATGGCCAGTCCGGAAGTGCTGGGGATCAGCTCCGGTGCGGCGTTTGGCGTGGTGCTGATGCTCTTTTTCGTGCCGGGGAACGCCTTTGGCTGGCTGATGCCCGCCGGGAGTCTTGGTGCCGCGGCGACGCTACTGATTATCATGATTTCTGCCGGGCGCGGCGGGTTTTCACCGCACCGCATGTTACTGGCCGGTATGGCGTTAAGCACGGCGTTTACCATGCTGCTGATGATGATGCAGGCCAGCGGCGACCCGCGAATGACGGCGATCCTGACGTGGATTTCCGGTTCAACCTATAACGCCTCCGGTGAGCAGGTATGGCGCACCAGTGCGATGATGGTGGTGTTGCTGGCGTTGACGCCGCTGTGCCGTCGCTGGCTGATGATTTTACCGCTGGGGGGAAATACCGCTCGGGCAGTGGGAATGGCGCTGACATCATCGCGTGTTGCGCTACTGCTGCTGGCTGCGGCCTTAACGGCCACGGCGACGATGACCATTGGCCCGCTGAGCTTTGTCGGGCTGATGGCGCCGCATATTGCACGGATGATGGGTTTTCGCCGCACGATGCCGCATATGCTGATTTCAGCACTGGTGGGGGGCATGTTGCTGGTCTTTGCCGACTGGTGCGGGCGGATGATGTTATTTCCGTATCAGATCCCGGCAGGGTTGCTGTCGACCTTCATTGGCGCGCCGTACTTTATCTATTTGTTGAGAAAGCAGAGCCGTTAATATTCCCCCTCTCCCTGGTGGGGAGAGGGGAAAGAACATCAGAGTTTCGCGAATACGCGGCGAGCGGCATCGATAGTATTGTCGATATCTTCTTCGCTGTGTGCGACAGACATGAAGCCCGCTTCAAACGCAGACGGCGCAAGGTAAACGCCTTCTTCCAGCATCAGATGGAAGAACCGTTTGAAACGTTCAACATCGCATTTCACTACATCCTGATAGCAGGTCACGCTTTGCGCATCGGTAAAGAACAGGCCGAACATACCGCCGACATGGTTCACAACCAGTGGGATGCCTGCCTGCTGAGCGGCATCAAGCAGACCATTGGCCAGTTGGGTGGTCAGTTCGGTCAGGGTAGTGTGGATGCCAGGCTGAGCCACTTCGGTTAAACAGGCGTAGCCCGCCGCCATCGCAATCGGGTTACCGGACAGTGTTCCCGCCTGATAAACCGGGCCGGTGGGTGCCAGTGCATCCATCACCTCGCGGCGACCGCCAAATGCGCCGACTGGCATGCCGCCACCGATGATTTTGCCAAGGCAGGTCAGGTCCGGTGTCACATCGTAGTACGCTTGCGCCCCGGCCAGCGCCACACGGAAACCGGTCATCACTTCATCGATGATCAGCAGTGCGCCAAATTCATCACACAGCGCACGCAGGCCTGGCAGGAATTCCGGCTGTGGCGGAATGCAGTTCATATTGCCTGCCACTGGCTCAACTATAATGCAGGCGATATCCTGCGGATATTGTTCAAAGGCTGCGCGCACGGAAGCGAGATCGTTGTAGGTGCAGGTGAGGGTATGTTTGGCGAAATCCGCCGGAACGCCAGGTGAGTTCGGCTGGCCCAGCGTCAACGCGCCGGATCCCGCTTTTACCAGCAGGCAATCCGCGTGCCCGTGGTAGCAGCCTTCGAATTTGATGATTTTATCGCGACCGGTAAAGCCGCGCGCCAGGCGAATCGCACTCATAGTCGCTTCCGTCCCGGAGTTCACCATGCGCACCATATCCATCGTTGGCACCAGTTCCGTTACCAGTTCCGCCATTTTGACTTCCATTTCAGTCGGTGCGCCAAAGCTCAGCCCGCGGCTGGCGGCGTCGATTACCGCATTGCGAATGGCCGGATGGTTGTGCCCCAGCACCATTGGCCCCCAGGAGCCGACATAATCGATATAGGCTTTGCCATCGACATCGTATAAATAAGCGCCGTCAGCACGCTCGATAAACAGCGGCGTACCACCCACGCCGGTAAAGGCGCGAACCGGTGAGTTGACTCCGCCCGGGATCAATTCACGCGCTGCGTTATAGAGGTTTTCAGACTTACTCATGTTTTCATTCCTGGTTGGTGGAAAAATCAATGCCCGTCATTCTATGTGATTACGGGAAGGTTATGCACGCCCTGGCCGGTGGAATGACATATTTTGCAGGGATTTTAGCCGCGACGCGGGAACCCCGGTTCGTTACAATGCCCGCTGTATTTGTCTTATCTTTTCTCATCTATGACTCCTGAAACCACCTCATTTGAACAGCAGCAAGTGGAACGTCGGCGTCGCAGGAATATTTTGCGTCACTTGTTGCAACGCGATAAAACGCCGCTGGCGATATTAATAATGGCTGCCGTCGCGGGAACGCTGACTGGATTAGTGGGCGTCGCTTTTGAAAAAGCGGTCAATTTCGTCATCAATACCCGGACTGGCGCGCTCGCCCAGGTGGCGGATAACGCGTGGCAGATCTGGTCACTGGCTTTCATTGGCTCCGCTCTGTTGGCGATGGTGGGGTATTTTTTGGTTCGCCGCTTTGCGCCGGAGGCTGGCGGTTCCGGTATTCCGGAAATTGAAGGCGCACTGGAAGAGTTACGTCCGGTACGCTGGTGGCGCGTACTGCCGGTTAAATTTATCGGCGGTATGGGAACACTTGGCGCAGGCATGGTACTTGGCCGGGAAGGCCCGACGGTGCAGATTGGCGGTAATATTGGCCGCATGGTGGCGGATCTGTTCCGTATGCGCAGTGCAGAGGCGCGCCATACGCTACTGGCGACCGGTGCAGCGGCAGGCTTGTCAGCCGCGTTCAATGCGCCCTTGGCTGGGATCCTTTTTATTATTGAAGAGATGCGCTCCCAGTTTCACTACAACCTCATCTCCATTAAAGCCGTGTTCACCGGTGTGATCATGTCGAGCATTGTGTTTCGCCTGTTTAATGGCGAAGCCGCGGTCATTGATGTTGGCAAACTTAGTAATGCGCCGGTCAACACACTCTGGCTCTATCTGGTGCTGGGGATGATTTTTGGCTGCGTAGGGCCTTTGTTTAATACGCTGGTGCTGCGTACTCAGGATCTTTTTCAACGTATTCATGGTGGCCAGACGACCCGCTGGGTGCTGATCGGTGGGCTTATCGGTGGTGCTTGCGGCGTGTTGGGGCTGATTGCCCCGGCGTTTTCCGGTGGGGGTTTTGCTTTGATCCCGATAGCGGCAGCCGGGAACTATACTGTTGGGGTGTTGCTATTACTCTTTTTGATCCGTGTTGCCATGACGCTGCTGTGTTTCTGTTCGGGTGCACCGGGGGGAATATTTGCGCCGATGCTGTCGCTGGGTACGGTGTTGGGGATGGCTTTCGGCAGTGCGAGTGCAGATCTTTTTCCGCACTATCAACTGGATGCAGCAACGTTTGCCGTCGCGGGCATGGGCGCGTTACTGGCTGCTTCGTTACGCGCGCCGCTGACCGGGATCGTGCTGGTTCTGGAAATGACAGACAATTATCAGCTTATTCTGCCAATGATTATCACCTGTCTCGGTGCGACACTGTTAGCACAGTTCCTTGGCGGCAAACCGCTCTATTCCGCTATCCTGGCACGTACGCTTGCCAGGCAGGAGGCGGCCGGTGTTGAGGCGTCGCGGCGGGAGAATACTTGAACGATTTAATAGCGTATTGGATAATAGCCAACAATGATCGGGTGACTATTTGCCCGGATCGCAGTAGCAATGGGAGCAAGACATGAGTGATGACGTAGCGTTGCCGCTGCAGTTTACCGATGCAGCAGCCAACAAAGTAAAAAGCCTGATCGCAGATGAGGAAAATCCAAACCTGAAACTGCGTGTCTACATCACCGGTGGTGGTTGCAGTGGCTTCCAGTATGGTTTTACCTTTGATGATCAAATCAACGATGGCGATATGACCATTGAGAAACAGGGCGTTGGCCTGGTGGTTGATCCCATGAGCCTGCAATATCTGGTAGGTGGTTCGGTTGATTATACCGAAGGTCTGGAAGGTTCCCGCTTTGTGGTCACCAACCCGAATGCGACCAGCACCTGCGGCTGCGGTTCTTCGTTCAGTATTTAACGAACCCGGCAGGTATAAAAAGCCGTGTCATCGACACGGCTTTTTTGTTATCGGCCCGGTTCATCCAGGGCGAACGTCGGTAGCTTCAGATGCCAGCGAATGGCCGCCAGACGAATCACCAGCGTAACCACCATGCCCAGCATACTGGCTGTTTCCAGCGGAATGGTAAAAAAGTGAAACGCAGTCGCATGCACAATGCCGCCGGCGATACAGGCAGTGGCGTAAATTTCGGTACGCAGGATCATCGGCACTTCCCGCGCCAGAACGTCACGGATTATCCCGCCGCCCACACCGGTAACCACGCCCATACAGATAGCGACCAGCGGCCCGGTTTCGGCCAGAAAGGCCTTATTCACGCCAATCCCGACAAACACCGCCAGACCTACGGCGTCCAGCACAGGGAGTATCCACTTCGGCAGGCGGCGCGGCTGACGCACCAGAATAATGGTCAGCATGCAGGTCACCATGGCGACCACCAGATCGGTAGGATCGGTTACCCAGAATACCGGCCCGTGCGCCAGCGCCATATCGCGGATCGTCCCGCCGCCAACTGCGGTAACCACGCCGAGCACCAGCACGCCAAACGGATCCATCCGCAATTTTCCGGCAAGCAGGACGCCTGAGATGGCAAACACGGCAGTGCCGATAATATCCAGCCAGTAGACGAGCATGTGAATTCCCCGGTTATTTCACCTGCGCAAGGGCAGTACAGAGTTGTTGAGCGGCGAGGATAATACGCGGGCTTGCGCGTTCAAACCAGTCGCTGTGTAGAGAAATAATCGGTACATCGAGCTGGCTATGCCAGAATTGTTCGATATTGGGAATTTCACGCGCCTCTCCGGCGACCACAATCGCCTGCGGCTGGCGGGCTAATACTTGCTCGCGGCTGACCTGCGGCCAGGGCACGCGACTGGCGGCAAAGATGTTTTCGCCGCCGCACAGCTCCAGCACCTCGTTCTGAATCGAACCTTGCCCGCTGGTGAACAGCGGCTGTGCACCAAATTGCAGGAACACGCGTTTTTTCGGCTGGTTTGCATAGCGCGCTTTCAATTCGTCATAACGTGCCATCAGCTGTTGCGCCGCTTGTCGGGCCTGCTCAGGATGCGGGCTGTAGGGCTCAAGCGCGCGCAGCGTCTCTGCAACTTGTTCGATGGTGATGGCATCCACCCACATCACGGTAACGCCAAACTGCTTCAGTTGATTGACCTGCCGTTCGGTGTTGCCTCCGCGCCACGCCAGCACCATGTCGGGTTTCAATGCGACAATGCGTTCGAGGTTGATGCCTTGCCAACTGGCGACTTGTTCAATATGCGCGGCTTCGGGAGGGTAATCGGAATAGCTGCTCACGCCGACAGGCGTAATCCCTGCGGCAAACAGCAGTTCTGTATTGGCCGGTGAGAGCGAAATCACGCGCGGCGCGGCGAACAGCCACGCCGGCAGCAGAATAAGCAGGGCGGCAAGCGCCCCGAGTGAACGATTAGCCACGCGCCAGGTTCTGCACCAGGGTTTCCACCATCAGGCTGGATTGTTTCGCCGCGACGGCCAGGAACTCATCAAAGCTCAGGTGCGACTGTTGATCTGCCACGTCGGAGATGGCGCGAACCACAACAAACGGCACGCCGAAGTTATGGCAAACATGCGCAATGGCGGTGGCTTCCATTTCCACGGCGATGGCTTGCGGGAAGTTGTGGCGGATTTTCGCCAGACCCACTGAACCATTGATAAAGGCATCGCCGCTGACAATCAAACCGCGCACGGCGTGCAGATCCAGTTGCGCGATACAGGCTTCTGCGGCGGCAATCAGTTTATCATCGGCTTTAAAGCCCGCCGGGCAGCCCGGTAACTGGCCGTACTCGTAACCGAAAGCCGTCACGTCGGCATCGTGATAACGCGCTTCGTCAGACACCACGATATCGCCTACTTTCAGCGTTGGCGCCAGACCGCCCGCAGAACCGGTATTGATAATCACATCCGGCTGGCAGCGCTCCAGCAGCAACGTTGCGCCCATGGCAGCAGCGACTTTGCCAATGCCCGACTTCAGCAGTGCAACGTCAGTGCCATTCAGCGTACCGGTGTAGATTTCGCTCCCGCCAATATTCAGGGTCTGACGGTTCTCGATTTTGTCACGCAGCAGCGTAACTTCTTCTTCCATTGCACCAATAATGCCAATTTTCATGGAGATACTCGCTAATGTGATAAGACAGAATTACGTTTTCAGGGCATAGTCTATCATGGCATACACAATTGCATGATATCCCGTGACGCTTCGCACAGGAGAGAAAATGGCAGAGATCGACTTTCGCAACAAAATAAACTGGCACCGTCGCTATCGTTCGCCGCAGGGCGTGAAAACTGAGCGTGAAATCCTGCGTATTTTTGAAAGCGATCGCGGGCGCATCATCAACTCCCCGGCCATTCGGCGGTTGCAACAAAAAACGCAGGTTTTCCCCCTGGAACGCAATGCCGCGGTACGTACACGCCTTACCCACTCCCTGGAAGTACAACAGGTGGGACGCTACATCGCCAAAGAAATCCTTAGCCGCCTGAAAGAACTGAAGTTGCTGGAAACTTACGGGTTGGATGAACTGACCGGACCGTTTGAAAGCATTGTTGAAATGGCGTGCCTGATGCATGACATTGGCAACCCACCTTTCGGCCATTTTGGCGAGGCGGCAATTAATGATTGGTTCCATCAGCGGCTGGCGCCGGAAGATGCGCTCGGTCAACCGTTATCGGACGATCGCTGTGAAGTGGCGGTGTTGCGCCTGCATGAGGGCGAAGATGGGTTAAATGCGCTACGTAGAAAAGTTCGTCAGGATTTAAGCCATTTTGAAGGAAACGCGCAGGGGATCCGCCTGGTGCATACGCTGATGCGAATGAACCTGACCTGGGCGCAGGTCGGTTGCATATTAAAATATACGCGCCCTGCATGGTGGGTTGGTTCTCCTCCAACGTCGCACAGCTATTTAATGAAAAAACCAGGTTATTATTTCAGCGAAGAAGCCTATGTTGAGCGCTTACGTAAAGAATTAAACCTGGATACTTACAGCCGCTTCCCTTTGACGTGGATAATGGAAGCCGCTGATGATATTTCTTATTGCGTCGCCGACTTAGAGGATGCGGTAGAAAAACGTATTTTCACGGCGGAACAACTTTACCAGCATCTTTATGATGCCTGGGGAACACATGAAAAGGGTTCGTTGTTTGCTCAGGTGGTCGAAAATGCCTGGGATAAATCCCGTGTGAATTCCATGAGCCGCAGTGCGGAAGATCAATTCTTTATGTATCTGCGGGTCAATACCCTTAATAAGCTGGTGCCCTACGCTGCACAGCGCTTTATTGATAACCTGCCCCAAATCTTCAGCGGTGAATTCAACCATGCGTTGCTGGAGGATGATAGCGGATTCAGTCAGCTACTTGAATTATATAAAAATGTCGCCATTAAACATGTATTCAGCCACCCGGACGTTGAGCAGCTTGAATTACAAGGTTATCGCGTCATCAGTGGGTTGCTGGATATTTACCGCCCGTTGTTACAATTATCGTTGGCGGATTTTACTGAGCTGGTGGAAAAGGAGCGTCTGCGCCGCTTTCCGATTGCATCGCGTCTGTTTCATAAACTGTCGACGCGCCATCGATTAGCGTATGTAGAAGCGGTCAGTAAATTATCGCCCGATTCGGCGGAGTATCCGGTGCTGGAGTATTATCATCGTTGTCGATTGATTCAGGATTATATCAGCGGTATGACTGATTTATATTCTTGGGATGAATATCGTCGTTTGATGGCAGTGGAATAACCCCGTTGTTTTGTAAAGAACGACAATAAATTTTTACTTTTTGCCGAAACGACATCCCGGAACTTCAGGCTATAAATCGACTCTGAGTGGTACATACACAGCAGTTTGTTTGCGTTAATCGGTAATGAGATAGAGACACATGAAAAAAACCACGTTAGCAATGAGTGCACTGGCCTTGAGTTTAAGTTTAGCGCTGTCTCCTCTGTCAGCTACGGCGGCGGAAACAGCATCTTCAGCTACCCCGTCGCAACAAATGCCGAGCCTTGCGCCGATGCTGGAAAAAGTGATGCCTTCGGTGGTGAGTATTAACGTAGAAGGCAGCACGACGGTGAATACCCCGCGTATGCCACGTAACTTCCAGCAGTTCTTTGGTGATAATTCACCGTTCTGCCAGGACGGTTCTCCGTTCCAGGGCTCGCCATTCTGCCAGGGCGGTCAGGGTGGGCAAGATGGCTCCGGCGGTGGTCAGCAGCAGAAATTTATGGCATTGGGCTCCGGGGTCATTATTGATGCCGCCAAAGGCTATGTTGTGACCAACAACCACGTCGTGGATAACGCCAATACCATTAAGGTTCAGTTGAGCGACGGGCGTAAATTTGACGCTAAAGTGGTGGGTAAAGACCCGCGTTCCGACATCGCCCTGATCCAGATTCAGGATCCGAAAAACCTGACCGCTATCAAGCTGGCGGATTCTGACGCCCTGCGCGTGGGTGACTATACGGTAGCGATTGGTAACCCGTTCGGTCTGGGTGAGACGGTGACTTCCGGGATTGTTTCCGCGCTTGGCCGCAGCGGGCTGAATGCTGAAAACTACGAAAACTTTATCCAAACGGATGCGGCGATTAACCGGGGTAACTCCGGTGGTGCACTGGTCAACCTGAATGGTGAACTGATCGGGATTAACACCGCAATCCTCGCGCCGGACGGCGGCAACATTGGTATCGGTTTTGCCATCCCGAGTAATATGGTGAAAAACCTGACCGGCCAGATGGTTGAGTTCGGCCAGGTACGCCGTGGTGAGCTGGGGATTATGGGGACTGAACTGAACTCCGAGCTGGCGAAAGCGATGAAAGTCGATGCCCAACGCGGGGCGTTTGTCAGCCAGGTGATGCCGAATTCCGCCGCCGCGAAAGCGGGTATCAAGGCGGGTGATGTGATCACCTCGCTGAATGGCAAACCGATTAGCAGCTTCGCCGCACTGCGTGCTGAAGTGGGTTCAATGCCAATTGGCAGTAAAGTTGCTCTTGGCCTGTTGCGTGACGGCAAACCGGTGAATATCACGCTGGAATTGCAGCAGAGCAGCCAGAACCAGGTGGATTCCAGCACCATCTTCAGTGGCATTGAAGGCGCGGAAATGAGCAACAAAGGCAAAGATGCTGGCGTGGTGGTTAACGCAGTGAAAGCGAATACCCCTGCGGCGCAGATTGGCCTGAAAAAAGGGGATGTGATTATCGGTGCTAACCAGCAGCCGGTGAAAAATATCGCTGAGTTGCGCAAAATCCTCGACGGCAAACCGTCTGTACTGGCGCTGAATATTCAGCGTGGCGATACCTCCATTTATCTGCTGATGCAGTAATCTGTAAAACCCCTCTTCCTCCCTGCGAGGAGAGGGGCTCCTTCTGTTTTGTGAAGCCTTCCACAACTCCATACTTCTGAATGCTGCTTTGTGCATATGCACAGTGCGCGCTATGGTTTTCTCCCATATGCTTGGGCTCTGCTCACGGGAGGGTTACATGGCTGGCTGGCACCTTGATACCAAAATGGCACAGGATATCGTGGCGCGCACGATGCGCATCATCGATACAAACATTAACGTCATGGATGCACGTGGTCGCATCATTGGTAGCGGCGATCGCGAACGAATTGGGGAATTGCACGAAGGTGCGCTGTTAGTTCTCTCCCAGGGCCGCGTGGTGGACATTGATGATGCGGTCGCGCGTCACTTGCATGGCGTACGTCAGGGGATCAACCTGCCGCTACGACTGGAAGGCGAAATTGTCGGCGTTATCGGTTTGACCGGCGAACCGGAAACGTTGCGCAAATATGGCGAACTGGTCTGTATGACCGCTGAGATGATGCTGGAACAATCCCGTTTGATGCATCTGCTGGCACAAGACAGCCGCTTACGTGAAGAGCTGGTGATGAACCTGATCCAGGCGGAAGAGCATACGCCCGCATTAACTGAATGGGCGCAGCGCTTGGGTATCGATTTAAACCAGCCGCGTGTGGTGGCGGTCGTGGAAGTCGACAGTGGTCAACTGGGCGTTGATAGTGCCATGGCCGAATTGCAGCAGTTGCAGAATGCGCTGACTACGCCGGAACGCAACAACCTTATCGCGATTGTCTCGTTAACGGAGATGGTGGTGCTCAAACCGGCGCTCAATCAGTTTGGTCGCTGGGACGCGGAAGATCACCGCAAGCGCGTTGAGCAGTTGATTACCCGCATGAAAGAGAACGGCCAACTGCGTTTTCGTGTTGCGCTTGGCAACTATTTTACTGGTCCTGGCAGTATCGCCCGTTCATACCGTACCGCGCGCACCACGATGATGGTGGGTAAACAACGGATGCCGGAAAACCGCAGCTATTTCTATCAGGATCTGATGTTGCCAGTATTGCTGGACAGTTTACGTGGCGGCTGGCAGGCGAATGAGCTGGCGCGCCCGTTGTCACGGTTAAAAGCGATGGACAACAATGGCCTGCTCAGGCGCACTTTATCGGCCTGGTTCCGCCATAACGTACAGCCGCTGGCAACGTCCAAGGCGCTGTTTATCCACCGCAACACGCTGGAATACCGTCTCAATCGCATCTCTGAACTGACCGGGCTGGATTTAGGGAATTTCGATGACAGGCTACTACTGTATGTGGCGCTGCAACTGGACGAGCAACGTTGATTTGATATTTCTTACCCGGCCTGTGGAAAGGCTCCGCAGACCGGGTAAGCACGACACGGTTATTTCCCGCGCGTTAATTTCTCAAGATCCGACTCAATTTCATTGATCTTGTTGGTAACCACGCTTTCAAGGTGACGCAGATCGTCAAGGATCTTACGTTTCAGATCCACTTCGGTACGATCGCGCTGGCAGATTTGATCTAACTCATCAATGACATAGCGCAGGTTAGGGCTGATCTCCTGAACCTCTTTATACCCCTGGCCGACACCGTCAGCGACCACGGTTTTACGCTGACGCGGGTATTTAAACTTCACGCTCTTGGCAAAAAACTCGCCTTTGTCCTTATGAAAATAGATTTTCAGGATATCGTTGTTCGCTTCCTGGCGGAGGCTGTAACGATCAATTTCATCGGGATTGGTAATGCCTAAACTTTTCAGATTATCGTACATAGCGGTACCCTTAAGCTCAACATAACCTATGAATAATTAACGAAAAAATCTATTTTTTCCACCTGCGCGTACTAAAAAGGCGGGACAGGTCACCCTCTCCCGAAAAGGGAGAGGGGAAAGACTTAATCGATGGTGCGCAGGAGTTCGTTGATACCCACTTTGCCACGCGTTTTCGCATCGACTTTTTTCACGATAACAGCACAGTAGAGGCTGTATTTGCCATCTTTGGATGGCAGATTGCCGGAAACCACAACGGAACCCGCCGGTACACGGCCGTAGTGAATTTCGCCGGTTTCGCGGTCATAAATACGGGTGCTCTGACCGATATACACGCCCATGGAGATAACCGACCCCTCTTCAACGATAACACCTTCCACCACTTCGGAACGCGCGCCGATAAAGCAGTTATCTTCAATGATAGTCGGGTTTGCCTGTAATGGCTCCAGTACGCCACCGATTCCCACGCCACCGGAGAGGTGAACGTTTTTACCAATCTGCGCACAGGACCCTACGGTTGCCCAGGTATCCACCATGGTGCCTTCATCGACATAGGCACCGATATTAACGTACGACGGCATCAGTACAGTATTACGGGCGATAAACGCACCCTGACGAACCGCAGCCGGCGGCACGACACGGAAACCTTCTTTTTGGAAACGCGCTGCATCGTAGTCGGCGAATTTCATCGGCACTTTATCGAAGTAGCGGCTTTCTGCACCGTCGATAACCTGGTTATCGTTAATGCGGAAAGAGAGCAGAACCGCTTTCTTCAGCCACTGGTGAGTGACCCATTGACCATCGATTTTTTCTGCGACGCGCAGGGCGCCGGAATCGAGCAGAGCAATAACCTGGTTGACCGCTTCACGGGTAACGGTATCCACATTGGCCGGGGTGATCTCTGCGCGACGCTCGAAAGCGGTTTCAATAACGTTCTGTAACTGCTGCATTGTTAAGCTCTTTCCATCTGTGTAAAAAAATCATCACCCTTTATCGTTTGGATTGAGGGCCTCTGTCAACCGTTGTTGCACCTCCTTTTGCAGCGCATTATTAAGGCCACGCCGGTCGGCGGTTGCGATTATAAATAAATCTTCTACTCGTTCACCAATTGTTGTAATTCTCGCCCCGTGCAACGAAATTCCAAGGTCGGCAAACACCTGGCCAACGCGTGCGAGCAAGCCGGGTTGATCGAGTGCAATCAATTCAAGGAAGGATTTTCTGTCGGTATGGGTCGGCAGGAAATTCACTTCCGTGTCGACGGTAAAGTGACGCAATTTGGCTGGCTGACGTCGTGGCTGTGGCGGTTGCCAGGTGTGTTGCGTGATAGCCTGCTCTAAACCAAAGCAGATGGCATCGTGACGATCGGCGGAGAGCGGGCTGCCATCCGGTTCCAGCACAATAAAGGTATCCATTGCCATGCCGTCACGGGTGGTGAAGATCTGTGCGTCATGGACGCTGAGATTACGTCTGTCGAGTTCGGCACATACTGCGGCAAAGAGGTAAGGTCTGTCGGGACTCCAGATAAAGATCTCTGTGCCGCCACGGGTTGCCTGAGGACTAAGCAGGATCAGCGGTTTGCTTAAATCATGCGCGAGCAGGTGCCGGGCATGCCATGCCAACTGGTTTGGGCTATGGCGCACAAAATAGTTGGCGCGGCAACGCGCCCAAATCTGATGCAACTGCTCCTCATCAATATTGTCCATACGCAGCAACGCCAGCGCTTGTAATTGATGATGACGCACCCGTTCACGCATATCCGGCGTGTTTTGCATGCCACGGCGTAGCTGTTTTTCAGTGGCGAAATAGAGTTCGCGCAACAGGCTCTGCTTCCAGCTGTTCCACAGGGTTTCGTTAGTGGCGCAAATATCCGCAACGGTCAGGCAGACCAGGAAGCGTAACCGGTTCTCCGTTTGCACCTCTTCAGCGAACTGCTTGATGACTTCCGGATCCTGAATATCACGGCGTTGGGCGGTTACCGACATCAGCAAGTGATGGCGGACCAGCCAGGCAACCAGTTGCGTTTCTCGGGAGTTCAAACCGTGCAACTCGGCAAATTTCAGCACATCCTGTGCCCCCAGTACGGAGTGATCACCGCCGCGTCCTTTCGCGATGTCGTGGAACAGTGCGGCAATCAAAATCAGTTCCGGATGGGTCAGACGCGGCCATAGCTCTACGCATAAGGGATGCTTATTACGTGTCTCTTCTTTAGCGAAACTTTCCAGCTTCAATAACACGCGAATGGTGTGTTCATCGACCGTGTAAGCATGAAACAGGTCAAATTGCATCTGACCGACGATATGCGACCATTGCGGCATATAGGCCCACAATACGCTGTGGCGGTGCATCGGTAGCAGGCCGCGACTGACGGCCCCCGGGTGGCGCAGCATACTGAGGAAAATAGAGCGCGCTTCGGCGATGTAGCATAACGGTTGTGTCAGATGGCGACGGGCGTGTCGCAGATGACGCAGGGTAGTGGAGTAGATGCCGGTAATCGTGCTGTTGCGCACCATGATATAAAACATCCGCAAAATCGCCTGCGGCTCGCGAATAAATAATGTCTCATCGCGCAGATCAATCAGTGTGCCGCGTAGCTGGAACTCATCATCGATCGGACGCGGCTTTTCATCAGCCGTGAGCGCCAGTATCGCTTCATCGAAGAGCTGGAGTAGCATCTGATTCAGTTCCGTGACACGACGTGTAACCCGGAAGAAATCTTTCATCATATGCTCAACCGGCTGGTTGCCTTCGCCGACATAGTTCAGCCGCTGGGCGACGCTTAGCTGGCGATCAAAAAGCAAGCGATTATCGTAGCGGTTCAGTTCCAGGTGCAGGGCGAAACGGATGCGCCACAGCAGATGCAGACACTCGTTCAGTTCATTACGCTCAGCTTCGGTGAGGAAGCCGAAGCCGACCATTTCATCGAGCGATGTTGCGCCAAAGTGGCGACGAGCCACCCATTGCAGCGTGTGAATATCGCGCAGGCCGCCGGGGCTGCTTTTAATGTCCGGCTCAAGGTTGTAGCTGGTGCCGTGGTAACGCTGATGACGCTCATTTTGTTCGGCCACTTTCGCCGGGAAAAACGTTTCCGAAGGCCAGAAATTGTCGCTGAAAATATGCTTTTGCAGCTCAAGAAACAGCGCCACATCGCCAATCAACAGACGTGACTCAATGAGATTCGTGGCGACGGTTAAATCCGACAGCCCCTCCTGTAGGCATTCATCCAGCGTGCGCACGCTGTGACCTACTTCCAGTTTTACGTCCCAGAGAAGTGTTAGCAGTTCGCCAATCTTTTGCGCCTGCTCATCGGGCAGTTTGTGGCGACTGAGGATCAGCAGATCGATATCAGACAAGGGGTGCAGTTCACCGCGACCATAGCCGCCAACCGCCACCAGCGCGACGTCGTTGATATTGCCAAAACCGTACTCCAGCCACAGGCGTTGCAGCAGCTGATCGATAAATTCGGTACGTGCTTCAATCAATTGCTCGGCGGAAATACCGGCATCAAATACATGCCCCAGCCACCGCTGGAAGGCGTCGATATGGGCTTTGATCCCCGCACATTGCAGCGCGTCCTGGGGCCAGACGCCAGGATACTCAGGCTGGCCGGGAAGGGTGGGTTTGACGGTGTTGACGAATTGTTCTGACAAGGTATTGCTCATTATTAGCCACCCGTGTGGAGTGAGGATCACTAACAAAACAAAGTAAAAGAGATAGTCAGAAATGAAAAGTCGTTTATGCGTATGACGAAGAGGTTGGCAGGGCAAAAAAAACGACCCGCAGAGCGGGCCGTAGACAAGAGCGTAACGGCGGAGATTAAGCGGCCGTCAGTACCGCGTCGATGGAGTCATCTTTGCGCAGGGTCAGGATCTCACAACCCGTTTCTGTCACCACGATCGTGTGCTCATATTGCGCCGACAGGCTGCGATCTTTGGTTTTCACCGTCCAGCCATCTTTCATGGTGCGAATGCGGTAATCACCGGCGTTGACCATCGGTTCTACGGTAAAGGTCATACCGGCCTGTAACACAACGCCGCCGTCATCTGCATCATAGTGCAGCACCTGCGGTTCTTCGTGGAAACCACGACCAATGCCGTGTCCGCAGTATTCGCGCACCACGGAGAACCCTTGCGCTTCTACGTATTTCTGAATAGCCGCGCCAAGGGTACGCAGACGGATGCCCGGCTTCACCATGCGCAGCGCCAGATAGAGGCTCTCCTGGGTGACGTGGCACAGGCGTTCGCCAAGGATTGTTGGTTTGCCGACGATAAACATTTTGGAGGTGTCGCCGTGATAGTCGTCTTTGATAACGGTCACGTCGATGTTGACGATATCACCATCCTTCAGCAGTTTTTCGTCATCCGGAATACCGTGACATACCACTTCATTAATAGAGATACAGACGGATTTCGGGAAGCCGTGGTAACCGAGGCAAGCGGAGATCGCGTGTTGCTCATTGACGATGTAGTCATTGCAGATGCGATCCAGTTCGCCGGTGCTGACGCCCGGTTTAACATACGGTTCGAGCATTTCCAGCACTTCGGCGGCCAGACGACCGGCAATGCGCATTTTTTCGATTTCTTCAGGAGTTTTAATTGAGATAGCCATGGAGTGCGTCCATCAGTGTCGAATTTTTCGACTATACCAGGATAAGTGTTGTTCATGGTAACAGTCGGGCAAGCTTTGTGCCAAATTGAGAATCATTAACAGCACACCGCGTCAACAACTATTGGTGTCCGGCAGTGTTTTGTGATATAAAGCGCGCCGGACTTCCGTTCCTGTTTTGGGATGGGAGCCACAAATCTCACTTTGTGTAATAACACACACGTATCGGCACATATTCCGGGGTGCCCTTCGGGGTCGGTAATATGGGATACGTGGAGGCATAACCCCAACTTTTATATAGAGGTTTTAAACATGGCAACTGTTTCCATGCGCGATATGCTCAAGGCTGGTGTTCACTTTGGTCACCAGACCCGTTACTGGAACCCGAAAATGAAGCCGTTCATCTTCGGTGCGCGTAACAAAGTTCACATCATCAACCTTGAGAAAACTGTACCGATGTTCAACGAAGCCCTGGCTGAGCTGAACAAAATTGCTTCTCGCAAAGGCAAAATCCTGATCGTTGGTACTAAACGCGCTGCAAGCGAAGCGGTGAAAGAAGCTGCTCTGAACTGCGACCAGTTCTTCGTGAACCATCGCTGGTTGGGCGGTATGCTGACTAACTGGAAAACCGTTCGTCAGTCCATCAAACGTCTGAAAGACCTGGAAACTCAGTCTCAGGACGGTACCTTCGACAAGCTGACCAAGAAAGAAGCGCTGATGCGCACTCGTGAACTGGACAAGCTGGAAAACAGCCTGGGCGGTATCAAAGACATGGGCGGTCTGCCGGACGCTCTGTTCGTTATCGACGCTGACCACGAGCACATCGCAATCAAAGAAGCAAACAACCTGGGTATCCCGGTATTTGCTATCGTTGATACCAACTCCGATCCGGACGGCGTTGACTTCGTTATCCCGGGTAACGATGACGCAATCCGTGCTGTTAGCCTGTACCTGAATGCCGTTGCTGCTACCGTTCGTGAAGGCCGTTCTTCGGATCTGGCTACTCAGGCGGAAGAAAGCTTCGTAGAAGCTGAGTAATAAGGCACGCTCTCTGAGCCCCTTATTGAGCAGGTAGTACCGAGTTTGGTTAGGGGGCCTGTTTATGGCCCCCTTTTTCACTTTTAAGCCTGTTTGGTTCCCCGAACCAGGCAGGTCATATCTCTCCCGAGGATTAAAGAATGGCTGAAATTACCGCATCCCTGGTAAAAGAGCTGCGTGAACGTACTGGCGCAGGCATGATGGATTGCAAAAAGGCTCTGACTGAAGCGAACGGCGACATCGAGCTGGCAATCGAAAACATGCGTAAATCCGGTGCTATCAAAGCAGCGAAAAAAGCAGGCAACGTTGCTGCTGACGGCGTGATCATCACTAAGATCGACGGCACCTACGGTATCATTCTGGAAGTAAACTGCCAGACTGACTTCGTGGCGAAAGATGGTGGTTTCCAGGCATTTGCAAACAAAGTGCTGGATGCTGCTGTTGCTGGCAAAATCACTGACGTTGAAGTTCTGAAAGCTCAGTTCGAAGAAGAGCGTGTTGCACTGGTTGCTAAAATCGGTGAGAACATCAACATCCGTCGCGTTGCTTCCCTGGAAGGCGAAGTTCTGGGTTCTTACCAGCACGGTGCGCGTATCGGTGTTCTGATTGCAGCTAAAGGCGCGGATCAGGAGCTGGTTAAACAGCTGGCTATGCACGTTGCTGCAAGCAAACCGGAATTCGTTAAACCGGAAGACGTGTCTGCTGAAGTGGTAGAAAAAGAGTACCAGGTTCAGCTGGACATCGCCATGCAGTCTGGCAAACCGAAAGAAATCGCAGAGAAAATGGTTGAAGGCCGCATGAAGAAATTCACCGGCGAAGTTTCTCTGACCGGCCAGCCTTTCGTTATGGATCCGAGCAAAACTGTGGGTCAGCTGCTGAAAGAGCACAATGCTGACGTAACAGGCTTCATCCGCTTCGAAGTGGGTGAAGGCATCGAGAAAGTTGAGACTGACTTCGCAGCAGAAGTTGCTGCAATGTCCAAGCAGTCTTAATCACTAAAAAGGAGCCGCCTTAGGGCGGCTTCTTTTTATGCCCTTCATCTGAAAATCAGCCAACACGCTAGTGTTTGCGCTGACAGGCGACGTATCATAGCGCCAGTATTAATCCGTCCAATTGTTGACAGTCTCAGGAAAGAAACATGGCTACCAATGCAAAACCCGTCTACAAACGCATTCTGCTTAAGCTGAGCGGCGAAGCGCTCCAGGGATCCGAAGGCTTCGGTATTGACGCAAGCATTCTTGACCGTATGGCGCAGGAAATTAAAGAGCTGGTTGAACTGGGAGTTCAGGTTGGCGTGGTGATTGGTGGCGGTAACCTGTTCCGCGGCGCGGGACTGGCAAAAGCAGGCATGAACCGTGTTGTGGGCGATCACATGGGTATGCTGGCAACGGTGATGAACGGCCTTGCGATGCGTGATGCGCTGCATCGTGCCTATGTAAACGCACGTCTGATGTCCGCGTTTCCGTTGAATGGTGTCTGTGACAATTACAGCTGGGCGGAGGCTATCAGCCTGTTGCGCAATAACCGCGTCGTGATTTTCAGCGCCGGTACCGGTAACCCGTTCTTCACCACCGATTCCGCAGCTTGCCTGCGCGGTATCGAAATCGAAGCCGATGTTGTGCTGAAAGCAACTAAAGTAGACGGCGTGTTTACTGCCGATCCGGTGACCGATCCGACTGCAACGCTGTGTGAACAACTGAGTTACACCGAAGTGCTGGATAAAGAACTGAAAGTGATGGATCTGGCGGCCTTTACGCTGGCCCGCGATCATAAACTGCCGATTCGCGTGTTCAATATGAACAAACCCGGCGCGCTGCGTCGCGTGGTAATGGGCGAAAAAGAAGGCACATTGATTACGGAATAATTCCCGTAAGCAATAAATAAAGGTAAGATTCCGCTTTAATTTATTGAGCCGTTCTTTCTGGCATCTCACGATGCCAGAATGTTGAACAGGGCTATACTTAGCACACCCGCAACCAGGCGTGCCTGTGTATGGTCTGCCTGCGACAAGATTTCAAGGATCCGTAACGTGATTAGCGATATCAGAAAAGATGCTGAAGTGCGCATGGAAAAATGCGTAGAATCGTTCAAAACTCAAATCAGCAAAGTGCGCACTGGTCGCGCTTCCCCGAGCCTGCTGGATGGCATCGTTGTGGAATATTACGGTACGCCGACGCCGTTGCGCCAGTTGGCAAGCGTAACGGTGGAAGACTCCCGTACGCTGAAAATCAACGTGTTCGATCGCTCAATGAGCCCGGCCGTTGAAAAAGCCATCATGGCATCTGATTTGGGCCTGAACCCGAACTCCGCAGGGAGCGATATCCGCGTTCCGCTGCCAGCGCTGACCGAAGAACGCCGTAAAGATCTGATCAAAGTTGTTCGCGGTGAAGCTGAACAAGCACGCGTTGCTGTACGTAACGTCCGTCGTGACGCGAACGATAAAGTGAAAGCTCTGCTGAAAGACAAAGAAATCAGTGAAGACGACGATCGCCGTTCACAGGATGACGTGCAGAAGCTGACCGATGCTGCCATCAAGAAAGTGGATGCGGCGCTGGCGGATAAAGAAGCAGAGCTGATGCAGTTCTGATTCTATAAAAACCGACTAAAACGCCGTACAGAGAGCCATTACAGTGGCTTTGCTGGCGGCGTTTTGCTTTTTATTCTCGCAACGTTGTGAGCGTTTCATGAAGCATTTAACTCTTCTGGGCTCAACGGGTTCTATTGGTTGCAGCACGCTTGATGTGGTTCGCCACAATCCCGATCGTTTTTCCGTTACTGCGCTGGTGGCAGGCAAAAATGTTGCCCGTATGGTTGAACAGTGTCTGGAATTCACCCCACGTTTTGCTGTGATGGATGATGTACAGAGCGCGCAGCAGGTAAAAATCGCTTTGCAAGAAACCGGTTGCCGTACTGAGGTGCTGAGCGGTCAGCAGGCGGCTTGCGAAATGGCTGCACTGGGCGATGTCGATCAGGTCATGGCAGCCATTGTCGGTGCTGCCGGGTTGGTGCCAACGCTTGCTGCGATTCGCGCAGGCAAGACGGTATTGCTGGCGAATAAAGAGTCGCTGGTGACCTGTGGTCGCTTGTTTATGGAGGCAGTGAAGGAAAGCGGCGCGCGGCTGTTGCCGGTGGATAGCGAGCATAACGCTATTTTTCAGAGTTTACCGGAAACAATTCAGCAAAACCTGGGGTACGCTGATCTTGAGCAGAATGGCGTTTCGTCTATTCTGCTTACCGGGTCTGGTGGTCCATTTCGGGAGACGCCATTAGCGGATCTGGCGGCGATGACGCCGGATCAGGCATGTCGCCATCCTAACTGGTCAATGGGACGTAAAATTTCCGTTGATTCAGCCACTATGATGAATAAAGGTCTGGAATACATTGAAGCACGCTGGTTGTTTAATGCCTCTGCCCGCCAAATGGAAGTGCTGATCCATCCGCAATCGGTGATCCACTCCATGGTGCGTTACCAGGATGGCAGTGTTTTAGCGCAACTGGGTGAGCCGGATATGCGTACGCCTATTGCACATACGATGGCCTGGCCTGATCGTGTGCCTTCGGGTGTGAATGCCCTCGATTTCTGCAAACTGAATTCGCTAAGTTTTGCTGCGCCCGATTATGATCGTTATCCCTGCCTGAAGCTGGCCATTGATGCTTCAAGCGACGGACAGGCAGCGACAACCGCATTAAATGCAGCAAACGAGGTCACTGTTTCGGCATTCCTGGCGTCCGCGATTCGTTTCACGGATATAGCCGCTCTGAATCTGTCTGTTCTGGAGCAGTTGGATTTACGTGAACCGCAAAGTATCGACGATGTATTGTCTGTGGATGCCCAGGCTCGTGAAGTCGCACAAAGACAAGTGACGCGCTTCGCAAGCTGGTGATATTACAGCCATGAGTTACGGTGCTATTTGTTAGCGTTCGGCTTCGGTGATATAGTCTGCGCCACCCAATAGCCAGTTTGTCATATGGGTTGTTGGGTTAGCCGTGGTTTACACGGCTTTTTTGCGTAAAGGCTTGTGTATTCCTGAGTACCGCTCAATCCTTTTCAGGGACTAAAACGCGTTATGTTGTCTGCTAACCAACCGATAAGCGAAAGTTTGCCAACGCATGGCTGCCGCCATGTAGCGATAATTATGGATGGCAATGGTCGCTGGGCGAAAAGACAAGGGAAGCTCCGGGCCTTTGGTCATCGGGCTGGAGCAAAGTCTGTTCGCCGCGCGGTATCTTATGCCGCCAATAATGGTATTGATGCGCTGACGCTTTATGCTTTTAGTAGCGAGAACTGGAACCGCCCGGCGCAGGAAGTCAGTGCGCTGATGGAGCTGTTTGTGTGGGCGCTGGATAGCGAAGTGAAAAGCTTGCATCGTCATAATGTGCGTTTACGTATCATTGGCGATACCAGTCGTTTTAATACGCGTTTGCAGGATCGAATCCGTAAAGCGGAAGCGTTAACCGCCCAGAACACCGGGCTGACGTTGAATGTCGCGGCGAATTATGGTGGTCGCTGGGATATTGTTCAGGGAGTCCGTCAGTTAGCAGTGCAAGTGCAGGAAGGGTTATTACGCCCGGATCAAATTGATGAAGAAACGCTGAATAAGCAAATCTGCATGCACGAACTGGCTCCCGTTGATTTAGTGATTAGGACTGGTGGGGAACATCGCATAAGTAATTTTTTACTTTGGCAAATTGCCTATGCCGAACTTTACTTTACTGATGTTCTTTGGCCCGATTTTGATGAACAAGACTTTGAAGGTGCGCTACATGCCTTTGCCAATCGAGAGCGTCGTTTCGGCGGCACCGAGCCTGGTGGCGACAAAGCCTGATGGGGGTTGCTTTTGCTGAAGTATCGCCTGATTTCTGCTTTTGTATTAATACCAATTGTTATCGCAGCACTTTTTTTGTTGCCTCCGGTGGGGTTTGCTATCGTAACGCTCGCCGTTTGTATGCTCGCAGCGTGGGAATGGGGGCAATTAAGCGGCTTCACATCTCGTACTCAGCGGATCTGGCTGGCGGTATTATGCGGGCTTCTGTTGGCGTTTATGCTGATTATGCTGCCGGAATATCATCACAATGTTCACCAACCCATGGTCGCGGTCTCATTGTGGGCTTCGCTGGTCTGGTGGCTGATTGCCTTGGTGCTGGTGCTGGGCTATCCGGCATCCGCTGCGTTGTGGCGTAAGTCAAAAGTTCTGCGTCTGATTTTTGGCGTACTGACGATTATTCCTTTTTTCTGGGGTATGCTGGCGCTCCGGGTCTGGCACTACGATCAGAATCACTATGGCGGTGCACTGTGGCTGCTGTATGTCATGATCCTGGTGTGGGGTGCGGATTCAGGCGCGTATATGTTTGGTAAATTGTTTGGCAAACATAAGCTGGCCCCGAAAGTGTCTCCAGGTAAAACCTGGCAGGGTTTTCTGGGCGGGCTGCTGACCGCTGGCGTTATTTCATGGGGATATAGCGCCTGGGCGGATCTGGATGTTGCACCTTCAACACTTTTAATTTGTTCAGTGGTCGCGGCACTGGCGTCAGTGCTGGGCGATTTAACGGAAAGTATGTTCAAACGTGAAGCTGGAATAAAAGATAGTGGTCATCTTATTCCGGGTCATGGCGGTATACTGGATCGCATTGACAGCCTGACAGCGGCAGTGCCTGTATTTGCCTGTCTGTTACTGCTGGTTTTCAGGACGATTTAACGGAAGGTTTTATGCTGAGCATTCTCTGGAATCTGGCGGCGTTCATCGTTGCACTTGGTGTGTTGATCACCGTGCATGAATTTGGCCATTTCTGGGTTGCTCGCCGCTGCGGAGTGCGGGTTGAGCGCTTTTCCATTGGTTTTGGTAAAGCGCTCTGGCGCCGTACGGATAAACACGGCACCGAATTCATTATCGCTCTTATTCCGCTGGGCGGTTATGTCAAAATGTTGGATGAGCGTGTCGAGCCGGTTGCACCGGAGATGCGTCATTATGCATTTAACAATAAAACAGTCGGCCAGCGCGCCGCTGTTATCGCCGCCGGCCCCATCGCCAATTTTCTCTTTGCTATCTTCGCCTACTGGTTGGTCTTTATCATCGGTGTTCCTGGCGTTCGCCCGGTAGTTGGCGAAATAACGCCCAACTCTATTGCCGCAGTCGCGCAAATTGCACCTGGCACGGAACTAAAAGCGATTGATGGTATCGAAACGCCTGATTGGGATGCTGTGCGCTTACAGTTGGTGTCTAAAATCGGCGACAGCCAGACGACGATCAGCGTAGCGCCTTTCGGCAGTAACAATCGTCAGGACAAAGTGCTGGATTTACGTCATTGGGCTTTTGAACCTGATAAAGAAGATCCGGTTTCGTCACTGGGGATTCAGCCGCGTTCAGCGCAGCTAGAACCGGTGCTTGCAGAGGTTCAGCCTAACTCTGCGGCCAGCAAAGCAGGTTTGCAAGCTGGCGACAGGATCGTTAAAGTCGATGGTCAGCAGTTAACGCAATGGATGACGTTTGTGGCGCTGGTTCGTGATAACCCCGGCACATCGTTAGCCCTGGAAGTAGAAAGGCAGGGGAGTCCCTTGTCTTTAACGTTAATACCGGATACAAAGCCGGGTAACAAGGCAGAGGGTTTTGCGGGCGTTGTGCCCAAAGTTATTCCGCTGCCAGACGAATACAAGACAGTACGCCAGTACGGGCCATTCAGTGCCATCGCTGAAGCTACGGATAAAACGTGGCAATTGATGAAACTGACGGTCCGTATGTTGGGGAAATTGATCACCGGTGATGTAAAACTGAACAACCTCAGTGGGCCGATTTCGATAGCTCAAGGGGCTGGGATGTCAGCGGAGTTCGGGTTGATTTATTACTTGATGTTCCTCGCTTTGATAAGCGTGAACCTGGGTATCATTAACCTGTTCCCATTACCCGTTCTTGATGGCGGGCATCTGCTGTTTTTAGCGATCGAGAAGCTGAAGGGCGGACCGGTATCCGAGCGAGTTCAAGACTTTAGTTACCGCATTGGCTCTATTTTGCTGGTGCTGTTAATGGGGCTTGCACTTTTCAATGATTTCTCTCGCTTGTAAGAGAGTTTGTTAGGAAGAACGCATAATAACGATGGCGATGAAAAAGTTGCTCATAGCGTCGCTGCTGTTTAGCAGCGCCACCGTATACGGTGCTGACGGGTTCGTAGTGAAGGACATTCATTTCGAAGGCCTGCAGCGTGTCGCCGTTGGTGCGGCCCTCCTCAGTATGCCAGTACGCCCTGGTGATACGGTGAATGATGAAGATATCAGTAACACCATTCGCGCACTGTTTGCCACTGGCAACTTTGAGGATGTTCGCGTCCTTCGCGATGGTGATACGCTTCTTGTCCAGGTGAAAGAACGCCCGACAATCGCCAGCATCACCTTCTCCGGCAACAAGTCGGTGAAAGATGACATGCTGAAACAGAACCTTGAGGCTTCTGGCGTGCGTGTGGGCGAGTCACTGGACCGCACAACCCTGTCCGATATTGAAAAAGGGTTAGAAGATTTCTACTACAGCGTCGGTAAATACAGCGCCAGCGTTAAAGCTGTTGTGACACCGCTGCCGCGCAACCGTGTTGACCTGAAGCTGGTTTTCCAGGAAGGCGTGTCTGCGCAGATCCAGCAGATCAACATTGTAGGTAACCACGCATTCAGCACTGAACAGCTGATCTCCACCTTCCAGTTGCGTGATGAAGTTCCGTGGTGGAACGTCGTCGGCGATCGCAAATATCAGAAACAGAAACTGGCTGGCGATCTGGAAACACTGCGCAGTTACTATCTGGATCGCGGTTATGCCCGCTTTAATATTGATTCGACGCAGGTCAGCCTGACGCCGGACAAAAAAGGAATCTACATTACCGTTAACGTGACTGAAGGCGATCAATACAAGCTCTCCGGCGTGCAGGTTAGCGGTAATCTGGCTGGCCACTCCGCAGAGATTGAAGGTCTGACGAAGGTCGAACCTGGCGAACTGTATAGCGGTGCCAAAGTGACCAAAATGGAAGACAGCATCAAAAAACTTCTTGGTCGCTATGGTTATGCCTATCCGCGCGTTCAGACGCAGCCGGAAATCAACGATACCGACAAAACGGTTAGGTTGCGCATCAACGTCGATGCCGGCAACCGCTTCTATGTGCGTAAAATTCGTTTTGAAGGCAACGACACCTCTAAAGATTCCGTACTTCGTCGCGAAATGCGCCAGATGGAAGGTGCATGGCTGGGCAGCGATTTGGTTGACCAGGGCAAAGAGCGCCTCAATCGTCTGGGCTACTTCGAAACGGTAGACACTGAAACGCAGCGTGTTCCCGGCAGTCCGGATCAGGTTGACGTTGTCTACAAGGTTAAAGAGCGCAACACCGGTAGCTTTAACTTCGGCGTAGGTTACGGCACGGAGAGTGGGGTCAGCTTCCAGGTTGGCGTACAGCAGGATAACTGGCTGGGTACAGGGTACTCCGTCGGCATCAGCGGTACCAAAAACGATTACCAGACGTACTCTGAGTTCTCGGTCACTAACCCATACTTTACGGTTGATGGTGTCAGCCTCGGTGGTCGTATCTTCTATAACGACTTTAAAGCTGACAATGCGGATCTCTCTTCGTATACCAACAAGAGCTATGGTCTGGATGGCACCCTCGGGTTCCCGATCAACGAGTACAACACTCTGCGTACAGGTTTAGGTTACGTTCATAACTCCCTGTCCAAAATGGAACCGCAGGTGGCGATGTGGCGTTACCTTGATTCCGTAGGGCAGAACGCCAGCCGGACGGATGACAATAACGGTTACTCGGCTGACGACTTCACCTTTAACTATGGGTGGACCTATAACAACCTCGACCGTGGTTATTTCCCGACGAAAGGCTCACGTATTAACCTGAACGGTAAAGTGACCGTTCCGGGGTCTGATAACGAGTTCTACAAAGTCACTGTCGATACGGCTTCCTACTT
This sequence comes from Kosakonia oryzendophytica, assembly GCF_900094925.1. Lineage (GTDB taxonomy): Bacteria > Pseudomonadota > Gammaproteobacteria > Enterobacterales > Enterobacteriaceae > Kosakonia > Kosakonia oryzendophytica. The sequence continues at coordinate 609,753 of NZ_FMAY01000002.1, forward strand.
CCCTATTGATGACGATCACAATTGGGTCGTTCTGGGGCGTACTCGCTGGGGATATGGTGATGGCTTAGGTGGCAAGGAAATGCCATTCTATGAGAACTTCTATGCGGGTGGTTCAAGTACCGTTCGTGGCTTCCAGTCCAATAACATTGGTCCGAAAGCGGTTTATTATGGCAACACGGGCCTGGAGAACTGTAACCAGTCCGGCGGTTACTGTAAATCTAATGATGCGGTGGGCGGTAACGCAATGGGTGTCGCCAGCGTTGAGCTGATTACGCCTACGCCGTTTATCAGTGACAAGTATGCAAACTCTGTTCGTACGTCCTTCTTCTGGGATGCGGGTACGGTTTGGGATACAAACTGGCAAAATACCGCAGAGATGAAAGCACTGGGCATTCCGGATTATAGTGATCCGAGTAATATCCGTATGTCTGCAGGTATTGCTTTACAATGGATGTCCCCATTGGGGCCGTTGGTCTTCTCCTACGCCCAGCCGTTTAAAAAGTACGATGGAGACAAAGCGGAACAGTTCCAGTTTAACATTGGTAAAACCTGGTAACGTATCGCTGCAAAGGAATGTATCAGCAGTATAGTGATGGCTGAGGCCTTGGATAGAAGGCCCGGCCACGCAAAGAGCTGTACCTCCGGGTACAAACGGGATGGTAAGGAGTTAATTGTGAAAAAGTTGTTATTAGCTGCAGGTTTCGGTTTGGCAATGGCAGCGTCCGCTCAGGCAGCAGACAAGATTGCGATTGTTGATATGGGTAACCTGTTACAGCAGGTCGCGCAGACTTCCGGCGTTTCTCAGACTATGAAAAACGAATTCGGCGGCCGCGCCAGCGAACTGCAGAGCATGGAATCCGACCTGCAAGCCAAAAAACAGCGTTTGCAGCGTGATGGTTCCACGATGAAACCAGCCGATCGCACTAAGCTGGAAAAAGAACTGGCTGCCGGTGGCCAGGCATTTGCTCAGAAAGCGCAGGCTTTCGAACAGGATCAGGCTCGTCGTTCTAACGAAGAACGCGGTAAACTGGTTACTCGTATCCAGACTGCAGTGAAAAAAGTTGCTGCGGACCAGGGTATCGATCTGGTTGTTCCTTCCAACGCCGTTATTTACAACAGCAATGATGTCAAAGACATCACCGCTGATGTACTGAAACAGGTTAAATAAGTAATGCCTTCAATTCGACTGGCTGATTTAGCTCAGCAGTTGGATGCAGAACTACACGGTGATGGCGATATCGTCATCACCGGCGTTGCGTCCATGCAATCTGCTCAAGCAGGTCACATCACTTTCATGGTAAATCCAAAATACCGTGAGCATCTGGCTGCATGCCAGGCGTCCGCCGTTGTTATGACGCAGGACGATCTTCCTTTTGCCAGGAGCGCAGCGCTGGTCGTCAAAAATCCGTACCTGACTTATGCGCGTATGGCCCAAACTCTGGATACCACGCCGCAACCGGCGCAAAACATTGCCCCTGGCGCGGTGATTGATGCAACGGCAACGCTGGGTAATAACGTCTCGATTGGCCCGAATGCGGTGATCGAATCCGGCGTTACGCTGGGTGATAACGTGGTTATCGGCGCTGGCTGTTTTGTCGGGAAAAATACGAAAATTGGCGCAGGTTCGCGCTTGTGGGCCAATGTTACCATTTACCACGAGATTGAGATCGGCGAAAATTGCCTTGTTCAATCCGGGACGGTGATTGGTTCTGATGGTTTTGGTTACGCCAACGATCGCGGAAATTGGGTTAAAATTCCACAACTTGGCCGCGTCATTATCGGCAACAATGTTGAGATTGGTGCCTGCACGACGATCGATCGCGGGGCGCTGGATGATACCTGCATCGGCCATGGCGTCATCATTGATAACCAGTGCCAGATTGCACATAACGTCGTGATTGGCGACAATACCGCGGTTGCGGGTGGCGTCATTATGGCGGGTAGCCTGAAAATTGGCCGTTACTGCATGATTGGCGGCGCCAGCGTAATCAACGGGCATATGGAAATTTGCGACAAGGTTACCGTAACGGGGATGGGGATGGTCATGCGTCCTATCACTGAGCCTGGAGTTTACTCTTCGGGTATCCCGCTGCAGCCTAACAAAGTGTGGCGTAAAACCGCAGCCCTGGTGATGAACATTGATGATATGAGCAAGCGCCTGAAAGCAGTCGAGCGCAAGGTTAATCAACAAGAATAATCAATCACCGTTTAACGCGTTTAAATCCCGGCCTGTGGGCATTCTCAAGATTGCCGCGGGCCGTGTTATTATTGCCTTTTAGTATATTTGGACAGGAAGAGTATTTTGACTACTGACACTCATACTCTGCACATTGAAGAGATTCTTGAACTTCTGCCGCACCGCTATCCGTTCTTGTTGGTAGACCGTGTGCTGGATTTTGAAGAAGGTCGTTTTCTGCGCGCAGTAAAAAATGTTTCGGTCAACGAACCGTTTTTCCAGGGGCATTTCCCTGGCAAACCGATTTTCCCGGGCGTGCTGATCCTCGAAGCAATGGCGCAGGCAACCGGTATTCTGGCGTTCAAAAGCGTTGGAAAACTGGAGCCGGGTGAGCTGTACTACTTTGCTGGCATCGACGAAGCGCGCTTTAAGCGCCCGGTTGTGCCTGGCGATCAGATGATCATGGAAGTCACTTTCGAAAAAACCCGCCGCGGCCTGACCCGTTTTAAAGGTGTTGCGCTGGTAGACGGTAAAGTTGTTTGTGAAGCTACTATGATGTGTGCACGTAGCCGGGAGGCCTGATACGTGATTGATAAAACCGCCTTTATTCATCCAACCGCCGTTATTGAAGAAGGCGCCATTATCGGCGCTAACGTTCATATCGGCCCATTCTGTATTGTGGGACCCCACGTTGAAATTGGTGAGGGTACCGTACTGAAGTCTCACGTTGTTGTGAATGGCCACACTAAAATTGGTCGCGACAATGAGATTTATCAGTTCGCCTCCATCGGCGAAGTTAACCAGGATCTTAAATATGCTGGTGAACTGACTCGCGTGGAAATTGGCGATCGCAACCGCATTCGCGAAAGCGTCACCATTCACCGCGGCACAGTACAGGGCGGTGGCTTGACGAAGGTGGGGAGCGATAACCTGCTGATGGTCAATGCGCACGTTGCGCATGACTGCACTGTGGGTAATCGCTGCATCCTTGCGAATAACGCTACGTTGGCGGGGCATGTCTCCATTGACGACTTTGCAATTATCGGCGGCATGACCGCAGTGCATCAGTTCTGCATCATTGGTGCGCATGTGATGGTCGGTGGCTGCTCCGGTGTCGCACAGGACGTTCCGCCGTATGTGATCGCTCAGGGCAACCATGCCACGCCGTTCGGTGTGAACATTGAAGGCCTGAAACGTCGCGGCTTTAGCAAAGAAGCGTTAGTGGCTATCCGTAACGCGTATAAATTGCTGTACCGCAGCGGCAAGACGCTGGAAGAGGCGAAACCGGAGATTGCTGAGCTTGCGGCGAAGCATCCGGAAGTTGATGCGTTCCTGCAGTTCTTCGACCGTTCAACGCGCGGTCTGATTCGTTAATGGTCGACAATCGTCCTCTTACGATAGCCCTGGTCGCCGGAGAAACCTCCGGCGATATTCTTGGTGCCGGTCTTATTCGAGCACTGAGAGCGCGTGTACCCAATGCCCGCTTTGTCGGCGTTGCGGGGCCGCGTATGCAGGCGGAAGGGTGTGAAGCCTGGTATGAGATGGAAGAGCTGGCGGTAATGGGCATCGTTGAGGTGCTGGGGCGCCTGCGCCGGCTACTGCACATTCGCGCCGATCTGACCCGACGCTTTAGCGCACTGAAACCGGACGTGTTTGTCGGTATAGACGCGCCGGATTTCAACATTACCCTCGAAGGCAATCTGAAAAAGCAGGGTATCAAAACGATTCACTATGTCAGTCCGTCCGTCTGGGCGTGGCGGCAAAAGCGTGTTTTCAAAATAGGCAGAGCCACTGACTTGGTGCTCGCATTTCTGCCTTTCGAAAAAGCGTTTTATGACAAATTCAATGTACCGTGCCGTTTTATCGGTCATACCATGGCGGATGCAATGCCGCTGGATCCGGATAAAAATGCAGCTCGGGAACGCTTAGGTCTTGCCCGGGATGTGCACTGTCTGGCGCTGTTGCCGGGTAGCCGTGGCGCTGAAGTTGAGATGCTGAGCGCCGATTTCCTGCGTACAGCGCAGCTGCTCCGTGCGCGTTATCCCGATCTTGAAGTGGTTGTACCGCTGGTTAATGCCAAACGTCGCGAGCAGTTTGAACGCATCAAAGCGGAGGTCGCGCCGGAGTTACCTGTGCATCTGCTTGATGGTATGGCGCGCGAAGCCATGATCGCCGCCGATGCCGCACTATTAGCCTCCGGCACTGCGGCGTTGGAATGTATGCTGGCGAAGTGCCCGATGGTCGTTGGCTATCGCATGAAGCCGTTTACGTTCTGGCTGGCAAAACGGCTGGTAAAAACGCCTTATGTCTCGCTGCCAAACCTGCTTGCCGGGCGTGAGCTGGTTAAAGAGCTGTTGCAGGAGGCGTGCCAGCCGCAAGCATTGGCTGAGGCGCTGGAACCGTTGCTGGCGAATGGCAAAACCAGTAACGACATGCATGAAACTTTCCGCGAACTGCATCAGCAGATTCGCTGTAATGCCGATGAACAGGCGGCGGATGCGGTGCTGGAGCTGGCAAAATGATGGAGTTTGTTTATCCACACACGCATTTGGTTGCCGGTGTGGATGAAGTAGGGCGCGGCCCATTAGTGGGAGCGGTGGTAACGGCGGCGGTGATTCTCGATCCCGAACGCCCCATTTTCGGCCTTAACGATTCGAAAAAATTATCCGAAAAACGCCGTGTGACGCTCTACCATGAAATCAAAGAAAAGGCACTGGCCTGGAGTCTGGGGCGCGCGGAGCCACATGAAATTGACGAGCTGAATATTCTGCATGCCACCATGTTGGCCATGCAGCGAGCCGTCGCCGGGTTGGCAATCAGTCCGGAATTCGTACTGATAGACGGCAACCGTTGCCCGCAACTGCCGATGCCATCGCTGGCGGTGGTAAAAGGCGACAGCCGGGTAGCGGAAATTAGCGCGGCATCAATCCTCGCGAAAGTCACGCGTGATGCCGAAATGGCCGCGCTCGATCTGACATTTCCTCAATATGGTTTTGCGCAACATAAAGGGTATCCCACAGCTTTCCATCTGGAGAAGCTGGCGGAGCATGGCGCAACCGAGCATCACCGACGCAGCTTTGCGCCGGTTAAACGCGCGTTGGGCCTTGTGTCCTGATTCTGGTGACGTTAAAGGAATCTGAAAATGGCTGAACCACGTTTCGTACACCTGCGGGTGCACAGCGACTATTCCATGATCGATGGGCTGGCGAAAACCGGGCCGCTGGTGAAAAAGGCGGCCTCGTTGGGCATGCCTGCGCTGGCGATCACCGATTTTACCAACCTGTGTGGTCTGGTGAAGTTCTACGGAACGGGGCACGGGGCGGGTATAAAGCCCATCGTTGGCGCTGACTTTCATGTGCAATGCGACCTTCTTGGCGACGAGCTGACGCAACTGACCGTCCTTGCTGCCAACAATGTTGGCTATCAGAATCTGACACTGCTGATATCACGCGCCTACCAGCGGGGCTACGGTGCGCAAGGGCCGTGGATCGATCGTGACTGGTTGCTGGAACTCAACGAAGGACTGATCCTGCTTTCCGGCGGTCGTATGGGGGACGTCGGGAAATGTATGCTTCGCGGCAACAGCGCGCTGGTTGATCAGTGCCTGGCTTTTTATATTGAGCATTTCCCCGATCGTTATTACCTGGAATTGATCCGCACCGGGCGCGCTGACGAGGAAACCTGGCTGCATGCTGCGGTGCAACTGGCGGAAGAACACGGTTTACCGGTTGTCGCCACCAACGATGTGCGTTTTCTTGAGGCAGGCGATTTCGACGCGCATGAAATCCGTGTTGCCATCCATGACGGCTTTACCCTCGACGACCCCAAACGCCCGCGCAACTACTCTGCCCAGCAATATATGCGCAGCGAAGAGGAGATGTGCGAGCTGTTTTCCGACATTCCGGAAGCGCTGGAGAACTCGGTAGAAATCGCCAAACGTTGTAATGTCACCGTGCGTTTGGGCGAGTATTTTCTGCCGCAATTCCCGACCGGTGAAATGACCACCGAAGACTTCCTGGTTACTAAGTCAAAAGAGGGGCTGGAAGAGCGTCTGAAATTCCTCTTCCCGGATGAAGAAGAGCGCCTTAAACGTCGCCCGGAATATGATCAACGTCTGGATACTGAACTCCAGGTGATCAACCAGATGGGGTTCCCCGGCTACTTCCTGATCGTGATGGAGTTTATCCAGTGGTCGAAAGATAACGGCGTACCGGTAGGGCCAGGACGTGGTTCTGGTGCGGGTTCGTTAGTGGCCTATGCGCTGAAAATTACCGATCTTGATCCGCTGGAATTTGACCTGCTGTTCGAACGTTTCCTGAACCCGGAACGTGTCTCAATGCCCGATTTCGACGTTGACTTCTGTATGGAGAAACGCGACCAGGTAATTGAGCACGTCGCGGACATGTACGGGCGCGACGCGGTATCGCAGATTATCACCTTTGGTACCATGGCGGCGAAAGCGGTTATCCGTGACGTGGGGCGCGTTCTCGGTCACCCGTACGGCTTTGTCGATCGTATTTCCAAACTGGTGCCGCCAGATCCGGGTATGACACTGGCAAAAGCCTTCGAAGCGGAACCGCAACTGCCGGAAATTTACGAAGCAGACGAAGAAGTTAAGGCGCTGATTGATATGGCGCGCAAACTGGAAGGTGTGACGCGAAACGCCGGTAAACACGCCGGTGGTGTGGTGATCGCACCGACCAAAATCACCGATTTTGCACCGCTGTACTGCGACGAAGCCGGTCAGCACCCGGTTACCCAGTTTGATAAAAACGATGTGGAATACGCGGGGTTGGTGAAGTTTGACTTCCTCGGACTGCGCACGCTGACCATCATCAACTGGGCGCTGGAGATGATCAACGCCCGCCGCGAAAAACAGGGGCAGCCGCCACTGGATATCGCCGCCATCCCGCTGGATGACAAGAAAAGTTTCGACATGTTGCAACGCTCGGAAACCACAGCGGTATTCCAGCTTGAATCCCGCGGCATGAAAGATTTAATTAAGCGACTGCAGCCGGACTGCTTCGAAGATATGATCGCACTGGTGGCGCTGTTCCGTCCGGGGCCGTTGCAGTCGGGCATGGTGGATAACTTTATCGACCGCAAACACGGGCGCGAGGAGATCTCTTATCCGGATGTGCAGTGGCAGCATGAAAGCCTGAAACCGGTACTGGAGCCAACCTACGGCATTATCCTGTATCAGGAACAGGTCATGCAGATTGCCCAGGTCTTGTCGGGTTATACCCTTGGTGGCGCAGATATGCTGCGTCGTGCGATGGGTAAGAAAAAGCCGGAAGAGATGGCAAAGCAGCGCGGTACGTTCGAAGAAGGGGCGAAGAAAAACGGCGTTGACGGCGAACTGGCGATGAAAATCTTTGACCTGGTGGAGAAATTCGCCGGTTACGGATTTAACAAATCGCACTCTGCCGCCTATGCTTTGGTGTCATATCAGACGCTGTGGCTAAAAGCCCATTACCCGGCTGAGTTTATGGCGGCGGTAATGACAGCGGACATGGATAACACCGAGAAAGTGGTCGGTCTGGTGGATGAGTGCTGGCGCATGGGGCTGAAAATCCTGCCGCCGGATATCAACTCAGGTCTTTACCATTTCCACGTCAATGATGACGGGGAAATTGTCTACGGCATCGGTGCCATTAAAGGTGTGGGTGAAGGCCCAATCGAAGCGATCATTGAAGCGCGTAATAGCGGCGGTTACTTCCGCGAGTTGTTTGATCTGTGCGCACGTACGGATATTAAAAAGCTGAACCGCCGCGTGCTTGAAAAATTGATTATGTCCGGGGCGTTTGATCGCCTTGGCCCGCATCGCGCAGCGCTGATGAACTCGCTGGGTGATGCGTTGAAAGCGGCCGATCAGCACGCCAAAGCGGAAGCGATCGGCCAGGCGGATATGTTCGGTGTGCTGGCGGAAGAGCCGGAGCAAGTTGAGCAGTCCTACGCCAGTTGTCAGCCATGGCCAGAACAAGTCCAACTGGATGGCGAACGGGAAACGTTAGGTTTGTACCTGACCGGGCACCCGATCAACCAGTATTTGAAAGAAATTGAGCGCTATGTCGGAGGCTATCGGCTGAAAGACATGCATCCGACCGAACGTGGAAAAGTGACCACGGCGGCGGGGCTCGTCATTGCTGCGCGGGTTATGGTCACCAAGCGCGGCAATCGTATCGGCATCTGTACGTTGGATGACCGTTCCGGGCGTCTGGAGGTGATGTTGTTCACCGACGCACTGGATAAATACCAGCAATTGCTGGAAAAAGACCGCATACTTATCGTCAGCGGACAGGTCAGCTTTGATGACTTCAGCGGCGGGCTTAAAATGACCGCCCGCGAAGTGATGGACATTGACGAAGCCCGGGAAAAATATGCCCGTGGGCTTGCTATCTCGCTGACGGACAGGCAAATTGATGACCAGCTTTTAAACCGACTCCGTCAGTCTCTGGAACCGCACCGTTCGGGAACCATTCCAGTACATCTCTACTATCAGAGGACGGATGCGCGTGCGCGTTTACGCTTCGGCGCAACGTGGCGCGTCTCTCCGAGCGATCGTTTACTTAACGATTTGCGTGGCCTCATAGGTTCGGAGCAGGTGGAACTGGAGTTTGACTAATACAGGAATACTATGAGTCTGAATTTCCTTGATTTCGAACAGCCGATTGCTGAGCTGGAAGCGAAAATCGATTCTCTGACCGCCGTTGGCCGTCAGGATGAAAAATTGGATATTAACATCGACGAAGAAGTGCATCGTCTGCGCGAAAAAAGCGTAGAGTTGACGCGCAAAATTTTCGCCGATCTTGGTGCGTGGCAGGTTGCCCAGTTGGCTCGCCATCCGCTGCGTCCATACACCCTGGATTATGTCCGTCTGGCTTTCGATGAGTTCGACGAACTGGCAGGCGATCGTGCCTATGCAGATGATAAAGCCATCGTTGGCGGTATCGCGCGTCTGGATGGTCGTCCGGTCATGGTTATTGGCCACCAGAAAGGTCGCGAAACCAAAGAAAAAATTCGCCGCAATTTCGGTATGCCGGCGCCGGAAGGTTATCGCAAAGCGCTGCGCCTGATGGAAATGGCTGAACGCTTTAATATGCCGATCATCACCTTTATCGACACACCTGGCGCTTACCCGGGCGTGGGCGCTGAAGAGCGTGGTCAGTCCGAAGCGATTGCCCGCAACCTGCGTGAGATGTCTCGCCTGAATGTGCCGGTTATCTGTACCGTGATCGGTGAAGGCGGTTCCGGCGGCGCACTGGCGATTGGCGTCGGCGATAAAGTGAATATGCTGCAGTACAGCACCTATTCCGTTATCTCGCCGGAAGGGTGTGCTTCTATCCTGTGGAAAAGCGCAGATAAAGCCCCACTGGCCGCAGATGCAATGGGCATTATCGCCCCGCGTCTGAAAGAGCTGAAGCTGATCGATTCCATTATCCCGGAACCGTTGGGCGGTGCGCACCGCAACCCGGAAACAATGGCAGCGTCGCTGAAAGCGCAACTGCTGGCTGATCTGGCCGATCTGGATGTGCTGAGCAAAGACGATCTGCGTAACCGCCGTTACCAGCGTCTGATGAGCTACGGCTACGCCTGATAGTGCTGCAGGCCGGAGAGGCGGAGCGCCATCCGGCAGAAATAACGAGCTGCACCCTGTGTGCGGCTTTTTTTATATCTGCGGTTTACCTCAGCTATGCTTAGCTAATGATTTTAAGGAGGTAGCCGTGAATATTATTGCCATCATGGGACCGCATGGCGCGTTCTACAAAGATGAACCCATTAAGGAACTGGAGCAGGCGTTACAGGCGCAAGGGTTTCAGATTATCCGGCCGCAAAATAGCAACGACTTACTGAAGTTTATTGAACACAACCCGCGCATCTGCGGGGTGATCTTTGACTGGGATGAGTATTCCCTCGATTTGTGCAGTGAAATCAATCAACTTAATGAGTACCTGCCGCTTTACGCTTTTATCAACACACACTCGACCATGGATGTCAGCGCACAGGATATGCGTATGGCGTTGTGGTTTTTTGAGTACGCGCTAAGCGCCGCCGACGATATTGCGACGCGTATCGGCCAGTACACGCAAGAGTACCTGGAAAACATTACGCCACCGTTTACCCGGGCGCTGTTCACCTATGTTAAAGAGGGTAAATACACCTTCTGCACGCCGGGGCATATGGCGGGTACTGCATACCAGAAAAGCCCGGTTGGATGCCTGTTTTACGACTTTTTTGGTGGCAACACGCTGAAAGCGGACGTGTCGATCTCGGTGACGGAACTGGGATCGTTGTTGGATCACACCGGGCCGCATCTCGAAGCGGAAGAGTACATTGCCCGCACGTTCGGCGCAGAGCAGAGCTACATGGTGACCAACGGCACCTCGACGTCGAATAAAATTGTGGGGATGTATGCGGCGCCCGCCGGTAGCACCTTGCTTATCGATCGTAACTGCCATAAATCGCTGGCCCATCTACTGATGATGAGCGATGTCGTGCCACTTTGGCTGAAACCGGGTCGTAACGCGCTGGGGATCCTCGGTGGGATCCCGCGCCGTGAGTTCACCCATGCCAGTATTGAGCAAAAGGTGGCGAATACTCGCGGAGCCCACTGGCCAGTGCATGCGGTGATCACCAACTCTACGTATGATGGGCTGCTGTATAACACCAATTGGATCAAACAGACGCTGGACGTTCCATCGATCCACTTTGACTCCGCCTGGGTGCCGTACACCAATTTTCACCCGATCTATGCAGGCAAAAGCGGTATGAGTGGTGAACGGATGCCGGGCAAGGTCTTTTTTGAAACCCAGTCGACGCACAAAATGCTGGCGGCCTTCTCACAGGCATCGCTGATCCACATTAAAGGCGACTATGACGAAGAGACGTTCAACGAAGCGTTTATGATGCATACCACCACCTCGCCGAGCTATCCATTGGTGGCCTCAATTGAGACGGCTGCTGCGATGCTGCGCGGTAACCCTGGCAAACGACTGATTAACCGTTCGGTGGAACGTGCACTGCACTTCCGCAAAGAAGTGCAGCGTTTGAAAGAGGAAGCAGAGGGTTGGTTTTTCGATATCTGGCAACCCGAAGAGATTGATGAAGCTGACTGCTGGCCGGTTGCGCCGGGAGAGAGCTGGCACGGTTTTCGGGAAGCTGATGCCGATCATATGTTCCTTGATCCGGTGAAGGTCACTATTTTAACGCCGGGGATGGATGAGCGGGGAAACATGAGTGACGAGGGGATCCCGGCTGCGCTGGTGGCAAAATTTCTCGACGAGCGCGGTGTGGTGGTCGAAAAAACAGGTCCATATAACCTACTGTTTCTGTTCAGCATTGGTATTGATAAAACCCGCGCTATGGGTTTGTTACGCGGCTTGATGGAATTTAAGCGCGCCTACGATCTGAACCTGCGAGTGAAAAATATGCTGCCGGATCTCTATGCCGAAGATCCGGATTTCTACCGCACGATGCGGATTCAGGATCTGGCGCAGGGGATCCATCGGCTTATCCGCCAGCACGATCTGCCTCGATTGATGTTGCAGGCGTTCGACGTGCTGCCGGAAATGAAAATGACACCGCATGAGGCCTGGCAGCGGCAGGTCCAGGGCGAAGTTGAAACCATCGAGCTGGAGAAACTGAGTGGCCGCATCTCCGCCAATATGATCCTGCCATATCCGCCTGGTGTCCCGCTGGTGATGCCCGGCGAGATGATTACGGAAGCAAGCCGGCCAGTGCTCGATTTTTTACTGATGTTGTGTGCGATCGGCCGCCACTATCCCGGATTTGAAACCGACATTCATGGCGCGAAGCGTGACGAGGAGGGGGTATACCGGGTACGAGTCCTAAAAGTCCACTGATCTGTTGCGGTCAAATGCGGGCAGAGTTAACGTGCTGGGAGGAATAAAAAGGAGCGATCATGCTGGGTTTAAAACAGGTTCATCACATTGCTATCATTGCCACGGACTATGCCAAAAGCAAAGCCTTCTACTGCGATATTCTCGGTTTTACGCTGCAAAGCGAAGTCTACCGGGAAGCCCGCGATTCCTGGAAAGGCGACCTGGCGCTGAACGGGCATTATGTGATTGAGCTGTTTTCGTTTCCCTTTCCACCCCATCGTCCCAGCCGCCCTGAAGCCTGCGGCTTGCGCCATCTGGCGTTTAGCGTCGAAGATATTGATCAGGCAGTGGCGCACCTTCAGGCGCATGGCGTAACGTGTGAAGCGATCCGTATTGACCCGTATACCGATAAACGGTTTACCTTCTTTAACGATCCTGATGGCCTGCCGCTGGAGCTTTACCAGCAGTAATACTTGCCACACAAAGCATTGCCCGGTAACGTGCCGGGCAAGGTTTCCGTTTTGATAACTGCAATGACCACACCCCTTTTCGATTCGATGCCAACCACCGCGCGCCAGTTTCTGGTGGCATTTAGTGGTGGGTTGGATTCGACCGTATTGCTGCACACGCTGTGGTGCTTGCGTGAACAACAGCCAGATATCCGTCTGCGCGCTGTCCATGTGCATCACGGTTTGAGTTCCCATGCCGACCATTGGGCGCAGCACTGTGAGCAGGTGTGCGCGCGTTGGCAAATCCCGTTAACGATAGTGCGCGTGACGCTGGTGAATAATGGCGAAGGTATTGAGGCACAAGCGCGTAATGCGCGTTATCAGGCCTTTCGCCAGACGTTGCAAGCCGGAGAAGTCCTGCTGACTGCCCAGCATTTAGACGATCAGTGTGAAACGTTTTTACTGGCGCTAAAACGCGGTAGTGGGCCCGCCGGGCTTGCCGCAATGCCGGAAAGTTTGCCGTTTGCCGGAACACAGCTTATTCGCCCGCTTCTCAATCACACGCGACAGGCGCTGCATCAGTGGGCGCTGGCACATGATTTATGCTGGATCGAAGATGAAAGTAATGCCGATGCCAGCTTTGATCGTAATTTTTTACGCTTACAGATTTTGCCCTTACTGACCGCCCGCTGGCCGCATTTCGCCTCGGCCACAGCGCGTAGCGCTGCGCTGTGTGGAGAGCAGGAACAACTGCTGGACGAACTGCTGGCCAGCGAACTGGCGATGGCGACCACTGCCGACGGCGCACTGAATATTGCCTCATTGCTGGATCTCAGTGAGGTAAGACGTAATGCGTTGCTGCGTCGCTGGTTGGCGCAGCAGGGAGCCGCGATGCCCTCGCGGGCGATGCTTCACCGTTTATGGCAGGAAGTGGCATTAGCCCGTGATGATGCTGAGCCCGCGCTGCGGCTGGGAGAATATGACGTTCGCCGTTATCACGGCAACTTATGGTGGAACAAACGGCGTATTAGCCAGCGAGGGACGCAGCTTGCGTGGGCCTGCGTGACTGAACCACTGATCTTACCGGCGGATCTGGGGACGCTGTCATTGCTGGCTGGCGGTGAATTACGTGCACCGCAGGCGCATGAAGCGGTGTCGGTACGTTTCCAGGCTTCAGGGTTACTGCACATTGTCGGGCGTAGCGGTGGGCGCAAGCTGAAGAAGATTTGGCAGGAGCTTGGCGTTCCCCCCTGGCGCCGCGATACCACGCCGCTGCTGTTCTATGGTGAAACATTGATAGCGGCGGCAGAGGTGTTTGTAACACAAGCGGGTATCAAAGAAGCGGGTCAGAACGGCGTGCAGCTGGTGTGGAAGCAAAGATAACGGGCAACATGCGCTGCCCGCAAAACAATCAGGACTCGCTCACCACAACGGTGCCGATTTCGGGATGGCTGAAGCTGGCAATTTTGTCGAGACGCAGTTCGCGCGCGGTGCCCGCCACGTCGACCACCAGATACTCCACATTTTTACGTGAGACTAAATCGTTGGCTTTGGCACTGAGCTTCTCGCCGTCTTTCAGTTCCAGCGCCAGTAACAGATGATGCTGGCAGGCGAGCTCAAGGTTGTCATAGTCATCACAGTTGATGGGTTGATAGGCATCATTCATTGACATAATCGCTCACCAGTAAGTTCGCGGCAGCGTACGCCGCCTTTTCCCTGACCGACTCTGAAAGGGTGTCATCCGACGCCATTTCATTTAGCACTTTCAATACGCATCCCAGCGCGTCCGGGATATACCCGAGATCTCCGCTGGCAATTTCTGCATAGCGTTTACGCACTAACTCACAATAATTGTTCACATCACCTCCTGTCAGCAACCTGACTTTACTGTGAGATAACACTAAGCCTACGAACATACACTCTGTTTAGCAAGGTGACTATACCACAGCTTGTTAATCATTATCAGAGTGATGAATACCTGCATGCACAAGAGATAACAGCGCTTTATGCCGGGATTCGTTACAATAGCGACCATTTTATGAAGGAGTGGTGTTATGGCGCTAAAAGCGACAATTTATAAAGCAATGGTCAACGTTGCCGATCTCGATCGTAATCAGTTTTTAGATGCCTCATTGACGCTGGCGCGCCATCCTTCCGAGACACAAGAGCGCATGATGCTGCGCCTGCTGGCCTGGATAAAGTATGCCGATGAGCGTCTGCACTTTACTCGCGGGCTGAGCGCAGAAGATGAGCCGGAAGCCTGGCTGCGCAATGATTATCTGGGTATTGATCTGTGGATCGAGTTGGGCCTGCCGGACGAAAAGCGGCTGAAGAAAGCCTGTACCCAGGCAAAAGAGGTGGCGTTATTTACCTATAATTCACGCGCGGCGCAAATTTGGTGGCAGCAAAATCAGACGCGCTGCGCGACGTTCAGCAACCTGAGCATCTGGTATCTTGATGATGCGCAACTGGCCGGGCTGAGTGGCTTTGCCGACGATCGCACCATGAATTTGCAGGCAACGTTGCAGGATGGTGCTATCTGGCTTTCGGACGACAGTCAGAACCTTGAGATCCACCTTGAATCCTGGCAGCAGCCGTAATGATTGAGATTTCCCGTGCGGTTGCTATTGCCGAGGACGAACTGGAGATCACCGCAGTTCGCTCGCAGGGGGCGGGTGGCCAGCATGTTAACAAGAGTTCAACGGCCATTCACTTGCGTTTTGACATTCGGGCCTCCAGCCTGCCAGAGTATTACAAAGCACGTTTACTTGATGCTTCGCACCATCTGATTAGCAGCGAAGGCTGGATAGTGATAAAAGCGCAGGAGTACCGCAGCCAGGAGATGAATCGCGAAGCGGCGATCGCCCGCCTGGTGGCGTTAATAAAAGAATTGACGGTGGTGCAGAAGAGTCGTCGTGCTACGCGTCCGACGCGCGCCTCGAAAGAGCGTCGACTCACGACGAAAGCGCAAAAGTCTTCCGTGAAAGCGCTACGTGGAAAGGTTCGTCGTCATGATGGCTGACGGACTTCAACAGAACGATTCATAAGGAATAACGAGTGAATAAGGCGATTTTGTCGGCGGTGGTGGGAGGATTGCTTTTCGCCCTCATCGGATGCAATAACCGCGGCGATGTTGAAATGGTGCAGCCCACGCAGGTTGAAGAACTGAAACCGATGCAGCAGAGTTGGCGCGGCGTGTTGCCCTGCGCGGATTGTGAAGGCATTGAAACGTCTCTGTTTCTGGCCAAAGACGGTAGCTGGGTGATGAACCAGCGCTATCAGGGCGGAAAAGCGCCATCCGTTTTCGGTTCGTACGGCAAATGGGCGCGCACGGCGGATAAACTTATTCTGACCGATACACACGGTGAGAAAACCTATTTCCGTGCTAAAGGCGAAGCGCTGGAGATGCTGGACAGAGAAGGCAATCCAATAACCTCACAGCTTAACTACACTCTCCAACCGGTGAAAGCCGCACTGCCTGCTACGCCAATGGCGATGCGAGGTATGTATATGTACATGGCCGATACCGCCGTCTTTACCGATTGTGCCACGGGTATGAAAGTGGCCGTTGCCAGCAATGCGCAGCTTGAACGTGATTATGCCGCAGCGCGCGGCACAGAGACCAAACCCATTTTGCTGGTGGTGGACGGGCATTTTGCCGTGGAGCCGAACCCGGATACTGGCGCGCCGCAGAAGGTACTGGTGACAAACAGCAAAGGCAAGTTTGACGCGAAAAAGAACTGTGACGACTAATCCTGCGTTGTGTTAGCCGCAATAAAAAAGCCCCGTCAGGGGCTTTTTGTTGTTGTGCCGCTTAGCCTTTGATGGCGTTAACCAGGTAGTCCAGGATATCACCGGTTTTGATCAGCTGCTTCTCACCGTTGCGACGATATTTGTATTCAATGTCGTCGTTGTCGAGGTTGCGATCGCCAATCACGATGGTGTGAGGAATACCGATCAGTTCCATGTCGGCAAACATGACGCCCGGACGCTCTTTACGGTCATCCATCAGCACTTCAATACCCTGCGCGCGCAGCTCAGCGTACAGTTTTTCCGCCAGTTCCTGTACACGGTAGGATTTGTGCATATTCATCGGCAGAATAGCGACCTGGAACGGGGCAATCGCATCCGGCCAGACGATACCGCGCTCGTCATGGTTCTGCTCAATCGCTGCGGCAACCACGCGGGTAACACCGATACCATAGCACCCCATGGTCAGGATCTGGTTACGGCCATCTTCGCCCTGCACCGCAGCGTTCAGTGCCTGGGAGTATTTGGTGCCCAGTTGGAAAATATGACCGACTTCGATACCGCGTTTGATCAGCAGCGTACCTTTGCCATCCGGGCTTGGATCGCCGGCAACCACGTTGCGGATATCTGCAACAACCGGGGTGGCCACATCGCGATCCCAGTTAATGCCGAAGTAGTGCTTACCATCGATATTCGCACCGGCGGAGAAATCGCTCATCGCCGCAACGGTACGGTCAATGATCACCGGAATCGGCATATTGACCGGGCCGAGAGAGCCAGGGCCTGCATTGACGACCGCACGGATTTCCGCTTCGGTGGCGAAGGTCAACGGCGCAGCAACCTGCGGTAACTTCTCGGCTTTGACTTCGTTCAGTTCGTGATCGCCGCGTACTAACAGCGCAACCAGCGCAGAACCGCTCTCTTCCGTGGCTTTCACCAGCAGCGTTTTAACGGTTTTCTCAATTGGCAGATTGAACTGTTCCACCAGCTCGGCGATGGTTTTTGCATTCGGCGTATCAACCAGCGTCATTTCCTGCGTCGCGGCGGCGCGCGGCTCTTTCGGTGCCAGCGCTTCAGCAAACTCAATGTTAGCGGCAAAATCAGAGGAGTCAGAGAAGATCACATCGTCTTCACCACTTTGCGCCAGTACCTGGAATTCGTGCGATGCGCTACCGCCAATTGAACCGGTGTCCGCTTGCACTGCGCGGAAATCCAGATCCATACGGCTGAAAATTTTGCTGTAAGCAGCGTACATTGCATCGTACGTTTCCTGCAGGGATTCCTGAGAAGTATGGAAAGAGTAAGCATCTTTCATCAGGAACTCGCGGGAGCGCATCACGCCAAAGCGCGGGCGCACTTCGTCACGGAACTTGGTCTGGATCTGGAAGAAGTTCAGCGGGAGCTGCTTGTAAGAGTTCAGTTCATTGCGGATCAAGTCCGTGATCACTTCTTCGTGGGTCGGACCGAGCACAAACGGACGTTCGCCGCGATCGACAAAACGCAGCAGTTCCGGACCATATTGCTCCCAACGACCGCTTTCCTGCCAGAGATCCGCTGGCTGCACGACTGGCATCGACACCTCAATCGCACCGGCGTTATTCATCTCTTCACGCACGATGTTTTCGACTTTTTTCAGAACACGCACACCGGTCGGCAGCCAGGTATACAACCCGGAGGCCAGTTTGCGGATCATCCCGGCGCGCAGCATCAGCTGGTGGCTGATGACTTCGGCGTCGGCAGGCGTCTCCTTCAGGGTGGAGAGCAGATATTGGCTAGTACGCATCTTGTTACGGTTCCATTTGGACAATTGGAGCAGGCCCGGAGCGGACCTGACACAAAAAAGTGGTTTAGTTTATCAGCCTGGCAGAGATGCCAAAAGAGAGGGGAATAAAATTAGCGTGCTTCGAGTGCAAACACTTCGAATCCCGCATCGGTTACGCGCCAGCGCACGTTAAAATCCAGCAGCCAGACAGCATAGGTTTTCCCCTGCTCTTCATCTTTACGGTAAGCCGGTCGCGGATCCTGCGCCAGAACGTCAACCAAAAAGGCTTTTAACTGCGGGTAACGCGTTGCCAGCGCTGCCAGTTGCGCCTCAATTTCCGCCGTGAAAAAGACCGGAATATCTGCGGTCGGAGCCTGTTGCGCGTAGCTGGCTTGCGCATTGGGCAGCGCTTCGGCAAATGGCAGGTACGGTTTGATATCCACGACCGGCGTGCCATCGACCAGATCCAGACTGCCCAGTTGCAAGATAACCTGATCTTTATGGCAACGAATACCGTTGAGTTCAACCAGCGACATGCCAATCGGGTTAGGGCGGAAAGTGGAGCGGGTGGCAAACACGCCCATGCGTGCATTGCCGCCGAGGCGCGGAGGGCGCACGGTCGGGCGCCAGCCGCCTTCCATCGTTTGATGAAAAACGAAAAGAACCCATAGATGACTGAATGCTTCCAGGCCGCGTACGGCTTCGGCCTGATTATAGGGGGGAAGTAAGTGAAGTTCGCCGCCACCTTGTTTCACCAGACCAGGCTGGCGCGGCACGGCAAACTTCTCTTTGTACGGCGAACGAATAACGCCTATTTGTTCAAAAGCAAAGCTACTCATTTCGCCGAAATATTGAGGGCGGAACCGACGCAAATGGCCTGACGGTAGCAACCCGGAGTGCCGCTGGTGACTTCACAGCTATGCAGCAGAACGGCGTTGGCTTTCATTTTTGACGCGTTGATTTGCATGCGTTTGCGCGCAGTCGGGATATTCGGCGGAGAGTCCTGGTTGCTTGCCTGGCAGGAGTCACCGGAGACTTCTCCCAGATCACGGAACGGTTTTCCGACTAACTCTTCAGCGTTGGTGATAATCCGTACCGGCGCGGGACGAACGACTTTCGGCTTTTCCGGCTCGGCTTTCGGTGCGACTGCAGTGCTTTTTACAGGTTCGGCGGGAGATCTGCTTAGCAAGGAACAGCCGCTTAGCATCAGTGCTAATAAACAGATCGGTAAAGCACGCATAATATATCCTCAATGAAATGTTCTAAACGCGGCTTATTGAATCAGGCGCGTGCACAAATGACAAGACGGGCTTTCGCCCGCCTTGAATGATATTACAGACAGAGGAGATTACCAGCCTTTCACAGCGCCGCCGTTGAAGACTTTGTTTGCCGCTTCATTCACTTCGTCAGACTGGTATGCCTGAACGAATTTCTTCACATTTTCCGCGTCTTTATTGTCTTCGCGGGCGACGATCAGGTTTACGTACGGGGAGTCTTTATCTTCAACGAAGATACCGTCTTTTGCCGGGGTCAGGCCGATCTGGCTGGCATAGGTGGTGTTAATGACTGCCAGCGCGATTTGCGCATCATCCAGTGAACGTGGCAGCTGTGGTGCTTCCAGTTCAACAATTTTCAGGTTTTTCGGGTTCTCAGTGATGTCCAGTACGGTCGGCAGCAGACCAATACCGTCTTTCAGTTTGAGCAGACCCTGCTTCTGCAACAGCAGCAGAGAACGGCCCAGGTTAGTCGGATCGTTCGGCACCGCTACCTGAGAACCATCCTGCAGCTCAGAGAGTGATTTGATTTTTTTGGAGTAGCCTGCAATCGGGTAAACGAAGGTGTTGCCGACCGGAACCAGTTTGAAACCGCGATCTTTGATCTGCTGATCCAGATACGGTTTATGCTGGAATGCGTTGGCATCGATATCACCTTTGCTCAGTGCTTCGTTCGGCAGAACGTAGTCATTAAAGGTTACCAGTTCAACATCGAGACCATATTTCTCTTTGGCGACTTTCTGCGCCACTTCTGCAACCTGCTGTTCAGCGCCTACAATCACACCGACTTTAATGTGATTCGGATCCTTTTCATCCTGGCCACAGCCGACCAGCGCCAGAGATCCAAGCAGCGCGCCGACTGCCGCAAAGGTCTTGAATTTAAAAGCCATGTTATTTTCCTTACTATCAGAGTCGTTATGTTGTGTGTCACGTTATTTGTGCGTTACAGCCCGGACGATACGATCGCCCGCGAACTGAATGAGGTAAACCAAAACCACGAGCAATATCAGTACGGTATTCATCACTAATGGATTGTAGGTCACATAGCCATATTGGATACCCAATTGACCCAGACCGCCTGCGCCCACGGCACCGCCCATTGCGGAATAACCCACCAGCGTGATAAGCGTAATGGTCGCGGCGTTGATCAGGCCCGGTAACGCTTCTGGCAGCAGTACCTTACGGATAATTTGCATCGGCGTGGCCCCCATCGCGCGGGAAGCCTCAATTAAGCCTGCCGGCAGCTCAAGCAGGGTGTTTTCCACCATACGGGCAATAAACGGCGCGGCACCTACTGTTAGTGGAACAATTACCGCATACAAACCAATAGAAGTGCCGACAATAATGCGGGTAAAGGGAATCATCCATACCAGTAAAATGATAAACGGAATGGAGCGAAACACGTTAACCAGCGCTGAAATCACCCGATAGAGCCCCGGATTTTGCATAATCTGACCTGGACGGGTGACGTACAGCAGCACACCAAACGGCAGACCAACGACAAACCCCAAAAAGCCTGAAGCAAAGGTCATAAACAACGTTTCCCAGATGCTGCGGGCAAAGAGCCACATCATTGCCTCAGACATAACCGAGTACCTCTACTTTTACATGGTGTTCCTGCAGCCAGGCGATGGCTGCTTGCGTATCTTGTTGAGCGCCGTGCATCTCTGTCAGCATAATGCCGAACTTCACGCCGCCTGCGTAATCCATCTGCGCGCTGATGATATTGTTGTTCACATTGAAGCGGCGCGCTGTTTCCGACAGCAGTGGCGCATCCACTGATTGGCCGGTAAATTCCATACGCAGCATTGGCACGCTATCTTTATGTGGTTCGGCTTGTAAGCGCTGCAGGTAATCTTCCGGGATATCCAGATGCAATGTGGACTGAATAAATTGCTGTGCCAGCGGCGTTTTCGGGTGTGAGAAGACCTCGCTCACCGTATCCTGTTCAATCAGTTCACCATTGCTTATCACCGCGACGCAGTCGCAAATGCGTTTTACCACATCCATTTCATGCGTGATAAGCAGGATGGTCAGGCCCAGACGGCGGTTAATGTCTTTCAGTAACTCAAGAATAGAGCGGGTGGTTGCGGGATCCAGCGCGCTGGTGGCTTCGTCGCACAGCAGTACTTTTGGGTTGCTGGCCAGCGCACGCGCGATGGCGACACGTTGTTTTTGCCCACCGGACAGGTTTGCCGGATAGCTATCATGCTTATCGCCTAAACCCACCAGCTCAAGCAGCTCTTTCACCCGGCGATGGATCTCTTCACGCGGAGTGTTATCCAGCTCCAGCGGTAAGGCCACATTGCCGAATACGGTGCGGGAGGCGAGTAGATTAAAGTGCTGGAAGATCATGCCAATCTGGCGGCGGGCTTTGGTTAATTCCGCTTCGGAAAGTTGTGTCAATTCCTGGCCATCAACCAGCACGCTGCCTTGCGTTGGGCGTTCAAGCAGATTGACGCAGCGGATCAGCGTACTTTTACCGGCGCCTGAGGCGCCAATAACGCCATAAATTTGGCCAGCAGGAACATGCAGGCTGACATCTTTCAGTGCCTGAATTGTGCGGTTCCCCTGCTGGAACACTTTGGTGATATTCGAAAGTTTAATCATCAGATTATTTTTATCGTATAGGAGTGAGCCGTGGCATTTTCTTCTGCCGGTTACGGGGGATGCCCGTAAACACAGCGGATGGTAAGGCATCCAGACGTCTAAATCAATGTCGCTCTGCGCGATGAGCACTTTCCTGCGTAGCGAAACATGAGATACTAGACATATAGGCCTTTTTCAGGAGTAAACCCGTGGCAAAGTCAGTACCCGCTATTTTCCTCGATCGTGACGGCACGATTAATGTCGATCACGGCTATGTCCATGAGATCGATAACTTCGAATTTATTGATGGTGTCATTGACGCCATGCGCGAATTAAAAGAAATGGGATTTGCACTGGTGCTGGTCACGAACCAGTCTGGCATTGCGCGCGGTAAATTCACCGAAGAACAATTCGAAACACTGACGGAATGGATGGACTGGTCGTTGGCTGACCGGGGTGTTGATTTGGATGGTATCTATTATTGTCCGCATCATCCGCAAGGTAGTGTAGAAGAGTTCCGTCAGGAATGTGATTGCCGTAAGCCGCAGCCGGGGATGCTTATCTCGGCGCGCGATTACCTGCATATCGATATGGCTGCTTCTTATATGGTGGGTGATAAAATTGAAGATATGCAGGCGGCGACTGCGGCTCAGGTCGGAACGAAAGTTCTGGTGCGGACCGGCAAGCCTGTGACGCCGGAAGCGGAAAACAGTGCAGATTGGGTGATTAATAGCCTGGCGGAGCTGCCTGCTGCTATCAAAAAGCACCAAAAATAACCGTTGTGATGAAAAGATGAGCGGTTGAAATAAAAATGCATTTTTCCGCTTGTCATTCCTCTCCGGCTCCCTATAATGCGCCTCCATCGACACGGCGCTCAGCGAACAACAACTCGCAGCGACGGTAAGTCGAAAGAGAAAAATCCTGAAATTCAGGGTTGACTCTGAAAGAGGAAAGCGTAATATACGCCACCTCGTGACAGCGCTCCAGAGCGCGTCACAACTGCT